>PBVL01000009.1 GCA_002728675.1 Gammaproteobacteria bacterium | reverse complement strand
CTCTGGCTATATCTACTACGGGATCGTCCAGATCGTCGCCCTCCGCTAGGATCGTATAGAAAGCTGTTATGGTCCCTTCGTTTTTTCCGCCTGTACCACTCCTCTCAATGAGCTTTGGTAAAACAGAAAAAACCGATGGTGGATAGCCCTTGGACGTGGGCGGTTCGCCAACCGCTAATCCGATTTCCCTCTGGGCATGAGCAACGCGTGTCAGGCTGTCTAGCAGTAGTAGAACGTGTTTACCATTTTGTCTGAAATGCTCAGCGTAACTGTGGGCAAGTAAAGTAGCCCTTAGTCGTAGTAGTGGTGCCTGATCGGCAGGAGATGCGATCACTACAGATCTGCCTAGACCTTCGGTTCCAAGGCTTGTGTCGATGAACTCCTTGACCTCACGGCCTCTTTCTCCAACCAGGCCGATGACAATAACATCCGCGCTTGAAAATTTCGTCATCATTCCAAGCAGTACCGATTTACCAACACCGCTACCAGCGATCAGCCCTATTCTTTGACCTCTTCCTATCGTGAGGAGGCCATTTATGGCTCGTATGCCTACGTCCATTGTGGTGTTGATAGGGGTTTTTCCTAAAGGGTTTATAGTCGTTCCGTTTAAGTCTATGGGTACTAAGTCAATGGGTAAGGGCGCCCCATCAAGCGGTTTGCCTTCAGCGTCCAAGACTCGCCCCAAAGCACCGTCGCCTACCCATGCTTGATCTGAAGTCCCAAGCAGTAGGACTTTTGCACCAATTTGCATCCCGGTCGTGTCTCCGAAAGGCATGATGTAAGTGACGTCATCGTTAAATCCAACGACTTGTGCAGATAGCTCACGTCCTCCTGCGGCGTAAAGAACACACAAACTACCCAGTGGGGCGCGTAGGCCTTTCGCCTCGACGGTCATGCCAACTATGCGGTGTACTCGGCCAAAGCGTCTGGGAGGGAGCCCATGGATTTCGTCTGCGATTGCCGACAAGCTCTGCGCTATGCTCTTAGCCATCAGATTCGGGGCCCACTTGGGAAGTGTCGGAATCGCTCGCGAGATCAAAAGCTTGATCCGTGCTGGTCGAGGGCTTGCTGTGTTCGTAAACCGCCGCAGTCAGTTCCGTTTGTAATCTATCGGCGCGTTCCTCAAACAAATCTATTAGCCCACCGTTCCCGTAGTGCATGATTACGCTGCCAACGGGAAGACTATCGTCGCTCCTGAATTTGACGTTTGGGAACTCCTCGGCGAGGTTGAGTCCATCTATTGCCTCGCTCCATTCCTCTGGGTGCATCAAGGAAATGTCTACCGTGTCTTCATCGGTAATTTGGTTGAGCAATTGGCGTATGAACTGACTGATTTTTTCAGATGAATGGGACAGTTCAAGTCTTGCCAAAAGTTGACCAATTCTGAGGGAAAGCTTCGTGAGTTCTTCGACTAATGGTCTCTTGTCGTTTATTGCAGCAGAAGAGGCAACAATGAGATTCCCAAGCGTTTCCTTCAGGGTGACAATTTCGTTTTCAGTTCTTGCGTGAAGCTCATCTTTCGCCGCATCCCGCCCCTTTTTTTCAGCGTCCGCTAGCAATTTCTCAAGTTCTGAAGATTCAAGTTGTACATATTCAGGTTCCTCTTCAAGTGGTGCGGCAGGCAAAATAAGGTCGTCCTCGTCATTCGGGTCGTCGCCTTGTGCCTCGGTCGGTTCGCTAAGTGGAACTTTCGTTTGTAGTCGCGTCGTAAGACCTGATCCTTCGAACAAGGCTGTCTTCACGGGGCTTGAATTTCTTGGCGTAAAGGGCTTCGATTGGTCGAAAGAGTTTTTCGACCAGATCTCGCTAGCCTGAAAATTGGACACCTTAGACAAAGTCACCACCATCGGGCGAAGCCAAAATCAGCTCTCCTTGATCTTGCAGTTTGCGGGCCTGCCTAATGATCGACATTTTCGCCGCCTCGACTACTGAAATAGCCAGAGGGGGCATGATGTCAATTTCGTCTTGGAACATCTCGGCTTTGTTCTTTGACATGTTTCCTTTGAACTTCTCGAGAAGATCTTCATCAGCACCCTTAAGGGCTGTTCTCAGTTCCTCCTCGTCGAAGTTATTGATCATGGTCTGAATATCACGGTCCGCGAGATCAACGAGATTTTCGAAGTCAAACATGTTGTCTTCGATCGCCATAACGAGATCCTGGTCGACTCCCCGCATTGCTTCGAATATTTCTGCAGCGTCTTCAGTTCTGGTTTTGTCCATAACCTTCGCCGCCACCCTTAATCCGCCAAGCTGTGAAGCTGATATCGATGTAGATTCGGAGAATTTGGTCTGCATCACGCGTTCCAACTGGGAGAGCGCAGCGTCGGATATGGTATCGAGTGTTGCTAATCGTCCCACGACGCCGGCACGCAATTCGACTGACAAGAAGCTCAGTACGTCGGCCGCAATTCGCTCTTCGAGCATCGCGAGGATGGTTGCGATTATCTGTGGGTGCTCGTCTCCAACCATATCTGCGATGGCCCGAGGTGCCATCCAGTCCAGCATTTCTAGCCCAGACGACCGGGCAGCTGGGTCAACCTTGGATAGGACCGTAGCAGCTTTTGACTCTCCTACAGCTTCGAGCAGCACTTCGCGAACGTAACCTGGGCCTTCGAGGCCCAAGTCGGTCAACTCTTGAAGAGATTCCAGGAACTCATCGACCACCGCCACGACAATTGGTTGAGGAACATCGGTCACTCTGATCATTGCGCTCGACACTGCAGTGACTTGCTTTGGCGACAATGTTTTCATCACGGCAGCCGCCCCGGATTTCTCTAGGAGAACCATTACGATCGCTGCCTTTTCCGTTGTCGATAGCGAGTTGAACGCTAGCTGATATTCCTCTTCCAGCGGTGCAGATTCGGTGGCTATTTCCGACATTGGCTCTCCAAGGAGTTCATTCGATCCAACGCTTCAGCAGATTAGAGACTCGTCCCACATCGTCCTTTACTAAGAATCGCATTAGCGCGACCTTCTGATCGTAAGGTTGGGAGGTATCTAGGTATTCAGCGGGGATCCCTACAGCTTTGGGTTTAAGGCGAGCAGTTACATCCTGAATGGTTTCTACGTCACCCATTTCGACCAGTTGCCGCTCCTCATCTGTAATTTGATCGGCGTCCAAATCTTCGTCTGGAACTTCGAATTTGCTTTGTTGATTTGATTTAATCAAAGGGCGAGCAACTAGTAAGTAGACAAACGTCAAGACGAAAATTATGGCTCCAATTCGAATTAAATCATCCATTATCTCCGGCTCGAGATACCACGGGCTTCGAGCGTATTCGACAGATTGAGCGAACTTTGTGGCAACGACGTTAATTTGGTCTCCGCGGGACTCGCTGTAGCCTACAGCACCTTTGACCATTTCCTCGATATTTTTGAGCTGTTTCTCGAGTGCTGCATCGTTTGTAGTGTCGTCATCGGATGCGTAAACAGATTCATTAATCACTACGGCCACCGATATCCTCTCGATGTCCCCAACCTGCTGTTTGACATAGCGAATTTCTCTATCCAGCTCGTAGTTTCTAGTTGTTGAGCTACTGGAGACCTCTTGATTCGCACTATTTGCAGTTGCACGTGTTTCTGTTGTTTGGGTAAATGTTGGACTTTCAGGTGGTTCGTTGCTGAAACTGCCTGGCACGCCCTCTGCTGTCGCTGCGCCATCTTTTTCAAATTGCAGTGACTCAGAACGGGTTCGGGGGCCATTGTTGTCCCGGTCGTAAGCTTCGTAGGTTGATTCCACCTCGGTAAAGTTTAAGGAGACATCAACTTCTGAGCGTACATTTCCAAGACCAACGACGGCTGAGACCAGTTCCTGGATTCGCTGCTGATAGCTTTGTTCCACGAAGCTTCGATGTTCAGTTTGAGCCGTCGTAAGTGAAAGTGCTGACGCGCCTTCGGAACCGGTGAGTAGCTGTCCGGTGTCGTCAACAACTGTGACGTTGTTTTTCGTGAGGTAGGGAATGCTGGAAGAAACAAGATGAACGATTGCCTGAATTTGTGGGCGCGAAACGCTTCTGCCAGCATGTGGGCTGACAACCACAGAAGCTTTTGATGGTGTTTGGTTCCTAACAAATACGCTTTGCTGAGATTCAGCGATGTGAACTCGAGCCGAACTAATGGATGCAATTTGAGAAATTGTTGTCGCCAGTTCGCTTTCCATTGCGGCACGATAGCTGACTTGTTCCATGAATCGACTTGTAGTCAGCGAACCTTGTTCGACAAGTGTCCCAATGGTGCCAAGAGGCGCTGACTTCGGGATGTTTTGCGATGCAAGCAGGATGCGCGCTGCGTGATATCGATCGTTTTGTACTAACACTTCACCGCTGTTCTGGTCGATCTCGACCATAAATCCACCGTTCATCAGGGCTTCATACGCTGCTTGACGATCGACCTCTGGCATACCTGGACTTACTGGCCGCAGCCCTGGTGCGGAGATCCACAAGTACAAGATCAAACAAAAACCCAATACCAGTAGAGCGGAAGCCATAGGTATTGACTTCTTCACGGCGGGTTGTTCGAGGAATTGATTAAGGCGCGACCTTAGCCCATTCTCGTCGGAAGAAGGTTCGCTCACCGCAAGTTCCGGCGGTTCTCCGGGCAGATTGGCCTGCCGAGACTCGAGGATTTCCGCCTGGGGATTTAGTGCTATTTCAGACACGATGCTTGTCCATCATTCGCATCAGTTCAAACTGGCATATTCAGAATGTCTTCGTACGCTTTGAGAACTTTGTTGCGGACTTGCAAAGTTGCCTCAAAAGCGAGCGATGACTTCTGCATCGATAGGACGACTTCTGTCAAAGGAATATCCGAGCCTTGCTCATATGCCTCTTTTAGGGCCTTACTAGAATTTTGGGATTCGTGTACGGATTCGAGAGCGCTAGCAGTAAGCTTCCCAAAGTCGATGTCCTGTTGGGCTGGCTTCGTTGCATCTATCCCGTTTTCCCGAACTGAACGAATCTCAGACTTGTAGTCCTGAATTTGTTGTAAAAGTGAAGCAACGTTGCTGGGGCCGTTGGAGTTGATCATTGTTCTGGCTCCAAACTAGACCATCTTGCGCTTCGGTATGTCGATTCCACGCTCACGCATCCGCGCGATTTTGTACCTCAAGGTTCGTTCACTAATCCCCAAGATATGGGCGGCTTCTCTCCGGGTTCTTGATGATCTGAGGGTGTCAAAAATCACCCGAAATTCACTAGCGTCTACAGCAGCTTGCAGTCCGTCTCGGTTAGGTTCGGCGTCTTCAGAGCTAGAACTAAATCGGGGACTTGTTGCGTATAGATCCTGTGGATCAGATGGGTAGAGAGCTGCGCTTGCGTTCGGTCCATCCTCTACAAAAGGTCGATCACCAACTTTTTGATTTACCAATCCGGTGGTGGAGTCTATTGGTTCGTCGAAGAACAGATGCTCGGCCTTGATCTGTTCCCCATAAGACAGTACTACGGCACGCTGTATAACGTTCTCAAGTTCCCGGACGTTGCCTGGCCACTCGTAACTCAGCAGCTTTCCTAGAGCTTCTGGCGAGATGGTCGTGCTGTTGCCGGAACTGTCGTGCTTTGATAAGAAATAGTGAGTCAACGGCAGGATATCGTCTGCCCGGTCTTTCAATGGAGGCACGTTGATCTTGAAGGTACTTACCCTAAAGTACAGGTCCTCTCGGAATTGCCCGTTCCGTATGGCAGTCCTGAGGTCTCTGTTCGTTGCAGCCAGAATGCGCACGTCAACGGATCGTGTTTTTGAGCTACCGACTGGGGTGACCTCTTTTTCTTGAATTGCTCGCAGTAGCTTTGCTTGAACCGTGATTGGTAACTCTCCGATTTCGTCAAGAAAAATGGTGCCACCTTCTCCTTGCTCAAAAAATCCGATTGAGTTCTTGGACGCTCCTGTAAATGCTCCCTTAGCATGTCCAAACATCAAGCTTTCTGCCAGAGTTTCTGGCAATGCTGCGCAATTTACGGCGACAAAAGGTCCGCTCTTCCGAGGTGAAAAATGATGAGCCAATCTTGCCAATACTTCTTTTCCAGATCCGGTCGGCCCAACCATTAGAGCGTTAACTTCAGAAGATCCGACTCTCTCAACCAAAGCCAAAAGGTGTTGGGAAAGCTCGTCTACAAAAACGTAGGTCTCCTTTTTGGCTTTTGCGATGCGTGCCGTTTCGGCAATGGATCTCCATCGCTCAGCAGAGTCTTGCTCTGGAGCAATTACCTCTTCGATGCCGCGCTTGACTGCGTCAATAGCCAAGTTGAGATTAGATTGATCAAATCGAAGGACCAGCGTTACGGAATGAGTAAGGCTTTCTTTAAAGCTAAGAATTGCATCAACCGACGCAAAGCTGTTTGCAGACACGACGAAAACTACCGGGCCTTCCAACTCCGCGATTGTTTGGTTTGCCTGGCTTAAACTTGTTGGCCGCGGGCTCAGGTCGGCTTGTTTAAGTACCGCCACAAGGTTTGCGCTTATGGGCGACGCCGTATCCCATGCGATATGCACGTGGTCGCTTGACTGCATGATGACTACCTAGGGTTAAGTGTGGAGGCATCTCAGCAAACATCGTGCCAAAAAATAAACGTCAATAAAAACAGTTATTTACAATGGGTGTGGCGTTTTTATGCCGTCAGCCGGCATGAAATTGTCGGTTTCCCGACAAAGTTGTCGTCTATTGCAGACGATACCTCTTTAATCGGTCGATAAGAGTCGTTCTGTTCACACGTAACAACTTGGCGGCGAGCGAAACATTACCGGAAGATTCTTCAAGTGCCCTTGTGATCATCAATTGCTCAACCAAGTCAAGCTTGTCCTTCATCGAAGTTGCTGAACTGCCCAACGGTGAGATGCCTCTGGCGCACGCCAGGATCTCGTGTAAATCGCCTAGGTCAGTTTCTATATCCGCGGCCTGTTCCATGTTGTCTGTGGGAACCATTTGCGACATTGCTGGGGGGAGCATGGTCGGGTCAATATTTCCTATTTCTAGCGTTTGCCCAGGATGGAGCACTGAAAGGCGCTGTATGAAATTTGAGAGCTCCCGAATGTTCCCAGGCCAGGAGTAATTCTGAAGCTGGATCAAGAAGTTTTTCGTCAGCGAGATAGGTACCCCATCCTCTGCATAATTATTTGCAAAGTGACTGACGAGGTCGGGAAGTTCCTCTACGCGTTCCCGTAGCGGGGGTACTGTCAGAGGGATGACATTTAATCTGAAATACAGGTCTTCCCGAAATCGACCCTCAACGATCTCGGTTTCTAGTTTCTTATGTGTGGCAGCGATGATGCGCACATCGATAGGAATGCCTCTGTCTGAGCCGAGTGGGTTGATTGTCTGTTCTTGGATAACTCGCAGGAGCTTGACCTGCATGTTGAGAGGCATGTCGCCGATTTCGTCGAGAAAAATGCTTCCGCCTGTTGCTAACTCGAATTTGCCCTTCTTTTGGGAGAAAGCACCTGTAAAGGCCCCCTTGCTGTGACCGAACAGTTCGCTTTCCAGAAGGTCTTGCGGTATTGCGCCGCAATTGATGGCCACGAATGCCCCATTTTTCCTGTCTGACCGCCGATGTATCTCGGTAGCTACAACTTCTTTGCCAGATCCACTCTCCCCAGTAATCAATATGTTCGCGTTCGACCTCGAGATCTTTTCAAGTAGGGAGAGCAACTTTGAAGTTGCGTTTGTCTGTCCGAAGATCGGTTTCATTTGGGGTTTGATAGCCATTAAGTGCGAGCGCAAGGGTGGAATCACGTGAATTATGCAACAGCTGTTCTGTAATACTTAGCGAGCCCCTCTAGTTTCTCGTTAGCATTCCATCACCAGGTAACCTTTGTCTGCCGTTTGTCAGTCCTCCGCGATCTCCATCACGATCGCCGACACCGAGCGTAGATAGGAAGCTTCGTTCGGAAACAGTTCCGCCACTCGCATCCGTCGCCGGAGTTCCTCGTTAAGCCGCTCGACGATGTTGGCCGTGCGTAGCCGCCGTCGATGCGGAACCGGCAACGAGAACGCGGTGAAGCCCTCCTGCCGGTTCTCGGCCTCCCAGCGTGCCAGCCCTCGACATCGCCTGCTCGTGGCGAGCAACGAACTTGGTCTGCAGATGCTCCATCTCTTCAAAGTCGTGCGACCCCTTGAGGTGCGAAGGGCTGAGTTTGTCCGAATATCGTTACGGGCATCGAAGGACCAGCATGCGTCAAACCGATCTTAGGACCCGTCCCGGGTGCACGCCCGTATGTTCGTCGTCACGCAGTATGACTTTACCGTTGCAGATAGTTGCCTTGTAGCCCACAGCGCGCTGGATGAAGCGCGCCGCGCCGTGCGGGAAGTCGTGAACGTACTCGGGTTGGCACTCCGCCACACGGCTGGTATCAATTATATTGATATCAGCCTTTCTACCAACCGAGAGTATGCCGCGATCGGTGAGACCGAGAACTTCGGCTGGAGCGCCTGCAATGCGTCGCACCGCTTCTTCGATCGTGTAAAGACCGGTTTCCCTATGCCAGTGTGAGAGGACGAACGTGGCCCATCCTGCGTCGATCATGCCCGAGACGTGCGCGCCTGCGTCCCCAAGGCCGGGCATTGCCCATTCCGTCGAGATGACTTCCGCGACGGCGTCGAGATCGAAATTGAAGAGGCGGAGGTGGAACAACATCTTTCCCTTCGATTCGAGGGTTAGACGGATCCACGTTTCCGCGGGGTGTTCGCCGGCCTTCTCGGCGAGCGCCAGCAGATTCTCGTCGGGACCGCCAACGTAGTGCGCGCGGTCGGTAAAGCCCATCGGGTACCAGGTTCTTGTCTGTTGGGTGATCGCGTCCGCGTGTTTGTGGCGTTTCAGTTCAGCGACAAGCTTCTCGCGGAAACTGGCGTCACGCAGCGCGGTGAGTCGCTGTTCGAACTCCATCGTACGCAGTTCGTTCCAACTGGGCGAGTGGAAGAAGTGGGGCGTCGAGAGTCCCGTGACCCCGCCCGCGCTGCGCGGCACGGTCAGCCCGGTGATGTTCCGGCCGTTGGCGCGGAACTCACGGACCCGTTCGTCCTGTCGCTGGCGGGCCTCGGCCAAGGGATTGCAGACCTGGCTGAACAGCGCGCCCCGGCATAGGTCGGCGCCGTCGCCGATCAGTTCCATTTCGTTTTCGATGTCTTCGAAGTTCATGACGGTCTGCATGATGCCGCCGTGCTCGCCAACCGCAGCCGCGATCGCCATCAGTTCATCACGTTCTGCGTACGTACCGGGAATGCAGCGCCCGTCTGGCAACTTGTGCACGGAAGCACGGCTCGTCGAGAAACCAAACGCGCCGTCCTTGACCGATTGCCCGGCAAGTTCGGCGATCTGACGAATCTCATCCGGCGTTGCGCGTTCCTCCACGCTGCGCTCGCCCATGACATAGAAACGCGTGGCGCAGTGGCCAACCAAGCCCGCGACGTTGATCATCGGAGACAGCCGTTCGATTGAGTCGAGGTAGCCGCCGTATGAGTCCCAGTCCCACGGCAGACCGCTCAGGATTGCCTTGCGTGGAATATCCTCGACCGTCTCCATCATGGCGGCGAGGAACTCGCGGTCCTCCGGCTTGCAGGGAGCGAACGTCACGCCGCAGTTTCCCAGCAGCGCAGTCGTCACGCCGTGCCAGGTGACCGATGTCAGGTCCGGATCCCAGCCTATCTGGGCATCGAGATGCGTGTGCAGATCGATGAACCCGGGCGTGACCGTATTGCCGTCTGCATCGATCTCCTCAGTGCCTTGCTGGTCAACCTGACCAAGCGCCGTAATCGCATCGCCGTCGATTGCCACGTCGCCGGCATAGGCGCTTGCGCCAGTGCCGTCGACGATGCATGCGTTACGAATGACTAGATCATGCGCCATGGTGATTCTCTCGTGGATACCTGAATGACTTGATGCTAGCAGAGCCGTTCGCCCGGCGTAGCTGGGATGTCAACCCTCAACGCGGCCCCCGGGACCCCTGCTCGACGAACCGGTCGGGACGCTCAAAGCAAATGCCGTTACAGGAGGTATGACATTGACACGCAGCATGCGTGCCTGCTCATAGTGTGCTTGGTGCGGTAGCGGAGTCAGACGGTTCAGCCTCACTCTGGGTGACAGTTTTGTTCGCCAAAGTGCAGCAGATGATGGTGCCTGGTGATCGCGGACGAACGTCGAAATCTTGAAGCGATGCTCGAGCGGTTTCTCGCGGAGGCTGCAGGGACGTAACCCTGCGGTGACGCGGACTCCTCTTCACCCAGCGTGGTTCACGCTCTTTCATAGGCGGAGCAGTTTGATGAAATCGGCCTTCTGAGCGTCTGTCATGCGTTCGAAATCCGGGACGAGCATTTCGGTCACCGGTAGGTCCGCAAACTCCGGCGACGGGATCTGCATGGCAGCAGCAATGTTGTGCAGCCCATTACCTACCTCGGAGCCGGCCATCAGCGGTGTGCTCACGGTGTCCGGCCAGTAGAACGGCGACGGCATGGCTTCGCCGTAGGGGTCTTTCCTCCCGACGTGCTTCTCGATCGCGGCACGTAGAGCGGCTTCCCCTTCGCGACGCTTGCCGAATCCTTCTCTGCCGTAGAACGCACCTGACTGATTGCAGATCGCAGCCCAGCGTGCGCGGATGTGAAAACCGCGGATGGCGAGCGCCTCCTCCGGTTCACCGTCGCCGCCGCTGATCGTGCCGTCCTTCACCATAATGTAGTAGCCCGCCTTTTCGCGGTCGCCCTCCAACAGTCGTGCGGGGGGATGCGTGTAACACTCCGTGAACGCCCATTCGAAGTTCTGCGGCAGATCTGCGGCTTCCAGAATCCTGACGGCGGCCGCCGCACAGGCTTCACCCCATGCTTTGGAGCCGAACTCCCCCACCTTTTCGAGGGACGCCATGTCGATTACAAACACGTGGTTCTCCAATGACCATCCTGGTTTTGCTCCCGGGTTCGGGAGCATCGAACTTTAGGCGCAAGCACTGGTCAGACTCAACCCGCGACGGACGAGTGCGAAGCCGCGGACGGCCGCGTACCAGGGATAAGCGCCCGGAGTCAGTCCGCCGGCACGTTCCTCAGCATGTAGTCGACGATCGTTCTGAGTTCGGCGTCTGTACAGTCCGGGCACGCGCCGCGGGGCGGCATCTCCCCCACGCCGAGAATCGTGTTGGTGTAGAGATCTTCGCGGCTGTTTTCGAGTCGGAAGCCCCAGTCTTCGACGACGCCGGGCACGGGTGCGCCTTGCACACCCTGGTCATGGCACACGGCGCACGTCTGGGTGTACCGCACCTCGGCGGCTGATGCGGTCGGGGGGTCGCTGCCGGGTGATGTGCATGCGGTCAGGATCAGGAGCAGCATCATGGTCAGTAGGTGTGCAGTCGCGTGTCGGGCAGCAGACATCGGGGACGGGCAGATTGCTTCGGTGCGGAGAATCCCATACAAGCAACCGACGAGACAAACGCGGGCGCCGTTATGCATCACAGAGCCGTAGCTCTTCTCCTCATTCTGATCCCGGGGCCGCCAGTGTTGGCAGAGGCGCCCGCGGACGTCGACTGGCCGCACTACGCTAACGATCTCGGTTCGTCGAAGTACGCGCCGCTCGACCAGATCGACTCAAGTAACGTGGCGCAACTCGAGAATGTCTGGATTTGGCGTTCACCGGATGACGCGATCATGGCCAATAAGCATCAGATGGGGGCGCTTGGTTACAAGAACACACCTATCAAGATCGGCGACGTTCTCTACGTCAGCACGTCACTGGGTCAGGTGGCCGCGTTGCACGCCGATACTGGGGAGAGCATCTGGGTCTTCGACACGGGCGCCTGGAAAACCGGACGCCCCACAAACCTCGGGTTCAACACCCGTGGCGTTGCCTATTGGAGCGACGGCAAACGTCGGCGGGTCCTCATGGCGACTAATGACGCCTACCTGTGGTCCATCGACGCCGCTACTGGAAAGCCCGACCAGGCGTTTGGCAAGGATGGACGCATCGATCTGACCAAGGGACTAGGGCGCCGGGTCAGCCGCAAAGTGTACGGCGTGATGTCGGCGCCCGTAATTGTCAGGGGAGTCGTGGTTGTAGGTGCGTCGATCATGGACCGGCCCCGGGACAAGGAGTCACCACCCGGACACGTTCGGGGGTTTGACGTAGTCACGGGCGAGCGGCGGTGGATTTTTCACTCCATTCCCCATAAGGGCGAGTTTGGGGTGGAAACGTGGGAAGACGAGTCATGGAAGTACTCGGGCAACACCAACGTGTGGACGCTCATGAGTGCGGACCCGGTACTCGGGTATGTCTATCTGCCTTTCGGCACTCCGACTAACGACTACTATGGGGGGCATCGCCTGGGGGACAACCTCTTTGCGGAGAGCCTCGTGTGTCTCGACGCAGAGACCGGGAAAAGGGTCTGGCATTTTCAGGCCGTGCGCCACGGGCTGTGGGACTATGACCTTCCTGCGGCCCCCACGCTCGTTGATATCAACGTGGATGGCAAAGCCATCAAGGCAGTTGCGCAGGTTTCGAAACAGGCTTTTGTCTATGTCCTCGATCGTGTGACCGGCAAACCTGTCTGGCCTATCGAAGATCGCAAAGTGCCCGCCTCGGACGTCCCGGGTGAGCGGGCCTCGACAACCCAGCCGTTCCCGACCCGTCCAGCGCCGTTCGACGTGCAGGGCGTAACCGATGAGTCGCTCATCGACTTCACGCCGGAACTGCGCAAAAAGGCGGTCGAAGTGCTCAGCGTGTATCGGTATGGACCGCTGTTCACGCCGCCGTCGCTCGAAGGGACGATACAGTTGCCCGGGCAGGCCGGCGCGGCCAACTGGCGCGGCGCAGCGTTCGATCCTGAAACGTCGCTCTTCTACATCCCTTCGATCACGAGCCACAACGTCGTCAAACTGATCAAGCGAGAGGGTTCGAAGATGCGATACGACGTGGGCCGCCTGGGTCAGGTACGCGGACTGGGCCGGTTGCCGTTTACCAAGCCGCCCTACTCGCGGATCAGCGCGATCGATCTGTCCACCGGCGAGTATCGCTGGGTCAAGCCGAACGGTGAGGGCATGCGTAACGAGTTGATCGAACTCGGTATCCCTGATCCCGGCCCGGTGGGTGCGCGTCGCACGACCGGCCCACTGCTGACGAAGTCCCTGCTGTTCGTTGGGCTGACGGACGTCAGCGGGCCAATGATGCGGGCGCTGGACAAGGCCACCGGGGCCACGGTCGCGGAGATTGCACTGCCATACAATCCGAGCGGTACACCCATGACCTACATGGCGAACGGTCGGCAGTACATCGTGGTTGCGGGCGGGACGTTCAAGGAGTCGCGCCTCATGGCGCTGGCGTTGCCGGCGCCAGCCGAGTAGCGCGAGGTTCGACGCGCCCGGGATGTTGAGGACCTGCCGTCAGGCTGACGTTCTCTGGCGGTCACTCGTCAGCGGGGCATCGGTGCTATTGTCCCGGGTTCTGTTTTTCGACGAGGGAGTTGTCCGGTGTCCGCATCCGACGACAAGATAGTGATCTACGGCCATCAGGCCAGCCGCGCATCGCGCTCGTATTGGCTGTTGCGCGAATACGGCATGGAGATTGGCAAAGACTTCCTTGAAGTCGATACAGGCGGGCCTGTCACGGGTTTCAACGACGTTCGCGACAGCGAGGAGTTTCTGAAGCTCAACCCCTACCGGCTGATCCCGGTAATGGTGCACGGGGATGTTGTGCTCTATGAGTCGCAGGCCATCTGCCAGTACATCGCGGAACTGCTGGGTGGCCCGATGTCCGGCCAAACGCCGGGTGAGAAGGCGCGCATCGCCATGTATGGCCTGAACTCAATATCCAACTTCGAGCCGAACTTTCTGCCAATGGTGTTTGGCCGTGGAGGTGAGGAAGGCCGGGCGGAGTACACGGCAAATCTGCAACCGCTCCTTGGCGCGTTGAACACTGAGCTCGAAGGTCGCGATTACCTCATCGGGGAGGGGGCAGGGCGGTTTACTGTTGCCGATATCATGATGGCTTCAGTGATCGGGCAATACGGTCGCGCCATCAAGTTCGACTTCGAGCCCTGGCCGAACGTCCACGAATGGGTGCAACTGACGACGCGACGGCCGGCGTTCTACCCGCCGCGCGGCATGAAGGTACGCCCGAACGCGTGATGGTCTGATCGACAGAGAGGCTGGCCCTGGACGGCCGATGTGCCTTATTGCGACACGCACGCACCTGAACCGGGCTAGGTCCAGACTTCGAGGTTGTTGGCGCGCCCGATGTCTCTGGTGAGTCGGATGTCCAGAAGGTCTCGCAGGTTGCATCGCGTCAGCAGTGCATCCACAGAGTCACGATTAGCGCCCGTCAGCGCGTCGTACTCGTCCTGGACACGTTTGAGGACGTAGAAGCGAAATGGCTGAGCGGCCGCCTCGAAGGTGATGCCTTCGACTTCGAAGACTGCCTTGCCGCCGGTGTTGCGTTCGCAGACGGCCCCCGGGGCCACGGCGTTCGTCTGCAGCCAGGAGTTGACGCAATTGGCGACCGCGCGAGTCTCGGGGACATAGTCTCGTGCAAGCTGGCGCAGGACCGCGATCAGCGTTTCCGGAATCTCGTCGTCGCCAAGAAAGGCATCTTCGGAATCGGGGAATTCGCCCGCGTCACGGTCCGGACGATTCATCCGCTCGACCCAGCGAGCCACGCGCAGTGCGTGCCTCTGCATGATGTCCCGTGGCGCGGGATCACGGCTCAGATGCCCGTACATCGGGCCAATCAGTCCAAAGTCACCCACGCACGGACGCCCGCCGAGCAGATAGGGATGTTCAGAGAAGTGAGCGTCAAGCGCCAGCAAAACGTCGAAGTAGAGCGACTCGACTTTGGGAATTGTCCTGGGCGTGACCCCGAGGTTTGGGGTTGCCTCGTTGCGCATGACGTCCGCACGCGCGTCGCCGCGCATTTCGGGTGGCGCGTGATAGGGGGTCATGGCCCGGAAGTGAAACCGGATGTATCCGTCCTGCTCTGGGAAGTTCCAGCGATAGTGCATTGCGGGCCGGAGCAGGCCTTCGGATGCGATCGCGTCGATGAGTCGGCTTACGATCCTCTGGCGTGGCGTCGTCGGAGTGTGTGGATTTCCCCTGTCCGCCTCGAGGTGATCGACGATCGCGACGCTGTCACGAATGACGCGGCCGTCCTCGAATTCGATTGTCGGCATGCTGCGCCGCCCGCCGGCTTTCGGCAGAACGTTGTCGAAAAAGTGTTTGGAGGTGTGCGTCTTTTCTTCGTACGCGAGGCCCGCCTTGATCAGGTAGCTGCGCGCGCGGCCGGTGTAGAGCGATATCGGAACGCCATAGAGAGTGATCGGCATAGGTTCGGCTTCTGTGTGCGTGTCGTGAGTCAGGCGAGTGTCTGCAGGCGCTCGGCGAGCGCCGTATGGCCTCGGTTTCTCGCCCAGCCAGCGGGCGTGCCATGGTAGAGATCGTCCTCCAGGGTCGGATTTGCGCCCGCGTTCAGCAGCACGTCGACGATCTGCTGGTGGTTGCTCTCGGCGGCGATGTGCAGCGCTGTGACACCTTGGGCATGACCGCCGTGGCGCCCCCGGACGTCGAGGTCCGCGCCCGCCTCGATCAACGACTGTACCGCGGGCAGGTGGCCCTTCCACGCTGCCCTGATCATTGCCGTGGTATCGAAGACCTTGCCATCGACGCTGGCGCCACGTGAGCGAAGTGCATCCATCGCATCGATTCGATTGTGGGTCGCCGCCAGGATGAGCGCTTCGTCCAGGACTTCCTGGGCGCTGTCCGACGGGCTCCACGGATACCAGCCGTAGTTGGGTCGGTAGTAGTCCCGCACGGCGCGGGCCGCGGGCGTCAGCGTCCCGTCCGCGTCGAAGGCGGTGTCAATCATGGCGAGATCGCCGAGTGCCGCCGCGACGCGCAGATTGCCTGGTGCCCGGGAGTGTTCGCCGATCGCGTCCACGACGTCCGTGAATCCCCACAGGACCGCGTGCAGGATGCCCGTGCTGCCCGGGACGGTCGCTTCCCGCGCGGGGTCGGCCCCGCGTGCAAGCAGCAATTCTGCCATCGCCCGGCTCGGCGACTTCTGTAACGCGGACTTTCCCGTTGAGGCCACCGCGTTGGCGAGGCTCGCATCGTCGTCGAGCGAAGTTCGCACCTTGTCGAGATCGTCGTTTTCGACAGCGCGGAACAAGCGCATCGACGGCGCCTTCTCGCGTCGTTCGCGGACGGCCTCCAGGTAGAGTTCGAACTCGCGCCAGGTACCGAACCCGTGCTCAGCCGCGCCCGTTTCGAACGCATCAATCATCGTTGGCGCGGCGACCTGTATCTCTGAGCCCGACATCCCGGCGTACGGGCCGTACGCCGCGAAGCGGTGGAGGGCTTCGGCGTAACCCGCGCGCGCTTCAGCCGCCAGTCGGGCGAGATAGTGGGAATGGAAGTCGTTCTCTGCGCTGTAGAGCTTCAGCATGGAAGTCCTGATCTCCCTGTGTGGGCGACTCGGTTCAGTCAGGGTCCGAGCCGAATCGCAGCACGTTGCCGTCCGGGTCCTCGACGTGCAGCTTGAGGGCCCACGGGCAATTGGTTGGCGGCATGCGGATGATTGCGCACCGTTCTGCAGAGAGGTCGTGAAGCGCGCGAACGTCCCCGACGCCAACCCAGATCCAGGAGCCCGGCTGGCCCTGCTGCCGCTGCGCGAGATAGATCCCGTGTCCCGCGAGAGAGACCGAGGTGAAATCGTCCGTTGTCCACATGGGGGGGTCGAACCCGAGCACGTTGGTGTAGTACCTGACGGCGCGTGACAGGTCACTGACGCACACGATCGCGTCGATCATCTCGATGTTGGTCGGCAGTGTCGCCATGGCTTCAGCTTATCGAAGTTGGCGGGGCGAGGTGGATCCGAGGTCAGACTGACGTTGTCGACGGCGTCCCCTCATGCAGCTGTTGCGGCGAGAACTCTCTCTGCAACCGTCTCCCATGGACGCGGGGCGACGACTGGTACACCAAGCCTGCGGCACTCGGTCTGAAGCCACTCACCGAAGAGCGCGCTGACCTCGGCACGTTTGCCTTGCATGCCTTTCCCGGGTTCGCGGCGAAGGAAGTTGCCGAGAATCTGATCCGCCCCGGGCTCCATCAGGAAGACAGCTCGGGTTCGGGCATCAGCCTGCATGGCGCTGTGGGCCGCCTCCGGGGTCAGGAAGTCGCCATCGAGTACGAAGGGCATCGCGGTCTCGACGTGATTCGCGATGACGGGCGCGATTGCAGGCATCATTGCCTGGCAGACTTCGATCTGGCGGTCGAGCATCGCTGCGGCGGGTAACTTCGGCGCCTCGGGGTGCGTGCGTCAGTAGTGCAGCGCGGGATGGGACGCCGGCGTCGTCACCGTTTCCGCGACGATGAAGAGATCGTCGATCTCGGTCAGGGCGATGCCGAACCTGCGCGCAATCGCGTAGGCGACGCTGCTCTTGCCGACCCCGGATGGGCCGCCGATCAGCAGCACGTCCCAGCTGNGGGTGGCATCAGACATTTGCGACNAGATGGGGGTGGCGGCGAGNCTTGTAGTATCTCGCGCTGTCCCGCCAGGGTTTCCAAGCATGTATGACGACATGGCTGAGGTGTACCACNGGTCCACAACGAGTGGGATGGCGCGGTGCGCCGGTTTGGGAAGGCGCTGCACGAGAAGCTGACGGGGCGTTAGGTGAGACTTCCGGGAAGGTGACCGCTATGGCATCGTCATGGACTGCGTCCGCGAGGTGCGTGACGGTGCGCCGCTGCGGGTGATTGCCGTGCGGAGTGACGACTTTGCGACCGAAGTTGACGCGGCCGCCTCGCTGATCGAGTCAGCCGTGGTGGCGGACGTTGCGCGCGTCGATCGGTTGCTGCACCAGCTGGGACGTGACCGCACGTCGAATGGATTGGACTGACGGACAAAAGTCCGCAGGAGGATGAGCGATGCCAACGCTGAAGCCGGCAACGGTTGAGGTGTATGACAACTGGTCGGGACCGGTGACAAAGGCCAGGAACGAGCTGACCGGTCAGGCCTGGTTCGGGGGCGACTGGTGGATCAATCAGTCGTTCGGTTCGAGTGGGTTCGGTTTCCAGCTGAGCAAGACCCATTGGTTCAACCATCGCAGTCGGGGCATCCATTTCGAGTTCTGGATCGATTCGGCAGAGGTAGCGGCTGGGACCTTTCCGATCGTCCTGCATTTCGAGCCGGAAACACCAGATCGGGACGGACTCGGCAGGCGGTTTGCCGGCGCGTTTGCGGATCGCCAAGCTGAGTTTGCGGACTATCGGATCAACCATAAGGCGGTCTGCGACAAGATGGTCAAGGAGATCAAACTCACCAAAGCCGGCCTGCCGAAAAGTGTCGTTGCGGAGTTCACCCGACTCGCGACACTGGGTGATCTGATTGACGGGATTCTGTAAGGCTCCGTGAGTTCCGGCGAAGGCCCGGAGTGCGGAGCGCGCCTGGCGATGCGCCCCGCGGTCTCTGCCTGGCGTCGGTACCTCACGTCCGTGCCCGGAAGCGACGGTTTGGTCAGCCGACAATCCGGTATTGCAGTGGACTGCCGGCGGACTCCGCCCGTGAGGTCAGAGCGGCCTCGATCTCGCCGACCCGACTGCGGTCAACAAGCGCCACGACGCACTCGCGCTGAGCGCGTATCCGAACGTAGCGGCGAGTGGCCTCTGGCGGTACATAGTTGAAGACCTCAACGAGGATCGATTTGAAGAGCGCCTCCTCCGTTGTGTCGTCGTATGCCAGCACGACACCCACCGCATGTTCGACCGCGCGGAACGATTGCCCGATCCGGTCGAACAGATCGGCGTCACGTTCGATGTCCTCGGTTGCGAGGTTCACGCAGACGATGCGGCCGCCAACCTCCAGGTAGTGCGTCCGAGATGCCCAGTGCTCCATGTCGAGCAACGGGTAGGCGTGCGCGTGGAGCGCGGCGGGCCGGTCGCGGGGTGTCACGTTCAGCAGTTCAGACTCGACGATGCCTTTGGCTTTGAGTTCCGCCTGGGTACGCTCCGCCAGTTCGCGGGGACTGTCCCGTTCCATATCCCAGAAGATGTTGATGATGCCGTCGTGCAGTCGGTCCCTGTTACGGAGGTACCGCGCGATTTCGAACGCGCTGTTGTACCGGTCGGGTCCGACGTCACGCCAGTTCTTCGGGATGTCGATCTAGTAACCAAAATCATGGCCGGTGAGGGTTGTCAAAGTTTCTTGCATGGGTTGCTCCTCCGAAGCGAGTTCGCGGAGACGTCTGCATGCTGTGGAGTAGGACTCACCCGTTCGGGCGATACGAGCGCGTACGCGCCTTTTGAATCGGCGATTGCGGGTCATGCGTGCCTCCGTCGGTCCGGACTTCGCGTTCCCCAGCAACTGTCCGGTGCAGTGACTTCATGACAGTTGCTTCGAGAACGGTTTCCCTTTCCCTCATGGGATGACCCGGCTGGGGTGGGTCAGCGGAGGTGCGGCGTAAAACTCGCCGGTCCGTCATCTTGGGCGGGGAAGCAGCGAAGTCAATGCTGTTGGCCCGGGCCGTGCGGGCGACACGACGCCTGTCGGCGTTTGCTTCAATCAGGAGAACAGGTTGTACAGGACGCCGCCAACCCCGCCGATCAGCAGCGCCACGTTGGCAACGAAGCCCAGGAGAAAACCAAGCGCCCGACTCCCCGGATCTTTCACGTAGGACGCGTAGTAGATGGGACGACCGATCAGGAAGAGCACGCCGATCCACGCGGCAACGTCCGGCCGGGTTGTGTAGGCGCAGACCCAAAGCGCGGGTAGGAACAGCATGAGTTGTTCCAGTGTGTTCTGCTGCACGCGGAAGTAGCGTTCCCATTCCTCGTTGCCGCTCGTGGCCGGTGCATCAACGCCGTACTTCGCGCGACTGAGGCCTGTCTTCATGGTGAAGAAGCTGTACTCGAGCAACGCGACGAGCGTGACGAGTGCGGGCCACTCCATGGCCGGTCCACCGATGCCTAATAGTTCCATAGATCAGCTCCAAAGGTGTCGGGAAGGCCTGAGCGTGTCACAACGGCGATTGACCCGCCCACGCGCGTTCAACCGCCCCGCAGCAGTCGGCGCAGAATCTTGCCGGACGCCGACTTGGGAATCTCGGGGATGAACTCCAGCAGTCGGATCTGTTTGTAGGTCGCCACCTTGTCTGCGACGAACTGCTGGATGTCCTCCGCACTCGCCTCGGCCCCTTCCCGCAGAGTGATGAATGCCTTCGGTAATTCACCTGCCTCGTCGTCAGCAATCCCGATGACGGCAGCGTCCGCGACGGCGGGATGCGTGACGAGCAGGGCCTCGAGTTCCGCGGGGGGCACCTGAAAGCCTTTGTATTTGATGAGCTCCTTCAGACGATCGACGATGGTGAAGTGCCCGTCTGCATCGATGTGACCCACGTCGCCGGTGTGCAGCCAGCCGTCGGCGTCGATCGTGTTCGCGGTCGCGGTCTCGTTGTTCAGATACCCCGGCATGACCTGCGGCCCGCGCACCCAGATCTCGCCGTCCTCGTCCTGGCCGAGATCGTTGCCGGTCTCGGGATCGACGATGCGGCTCTCGGTTGACGGCACGAGCACGCCGATCGTACCGGGCTTGAACTGCCCTTCCGGAGTGGCGTGGCTGACGGGCGAGAGCTCCGTCATGCCGTAACCCTGGACGACCTCGCACCCGAGGCGTGCGCCTGCCTCCTGCGCGAGTTCCGCGCCGAGGGGTGCCGCGCCCGAGAACACCGACTTTAGGGCAGACAGGTTGTACTGCTCGACCAGCGGATGTTTGGCGAGCGCGAGGACGATGGGCGGTGCAACGAACGCGCGTTCGACCTTGTGNTCCTGGCACAGCGAGAGGAACTGCTCCAGATCGAACCGCGGCATCGTGACGACCTTGCCGCCCTGACAGAGAGCGCCGTTCATGAGGACCTGCATGCCGTAGATGTGAAAGAACGGNAGAAACGCGAGCACCGTTTCACCCTCGGAGATTGGCAGCATCTCCGCAGTCTGGATGAGATTGGCGATCAGATTGCGGTGGGTGAGCATGACGCCTTTCGACAGCCCGGTGGTGCCGGACGAATAGGGCAGCGCCACGACATCGTTGTTGTCGACGGCAACCTGTTCGGTAAGCGGTTCGCCCATCAGTTCGGTGATGTTCGCGGCGTCGCTCGGGTCGATCGTGAAGATGGCTTCGACGCCGGTGCCTTCGGCAGCTTCCTGCGCAATCGAGAGAAACATGGTGACAGTCACGAGGAATCGCGCGCCGGAGTCCTTGAGTTGATGGCNGACTTCGCCAGCGGTGTACGTCGGGTTGATCGTGGTGACCGCGCCGCCGGCCCAGGCTGCGCCGTGGAACGCGACCGCATATTCAGGAATGTTGGGCGCCATCAAGGCCAGGACGTCGCCTTTGCCAAACCCGCGGGACCTGAGCCCACCAGCTAGGGCCTTTAGCGCGCCCGTGAACTCGGCGTAGGAGAGCGCGCGGCCGCTCCCGCCATCGACAAGTGCGGGTTCGCCCGCGAGGCGTTCCGCATGTTGCAACACGAATGGGCCGAGCAGGGAATCAGGGACTTCGACTTCGGAATATGGGCTCTTGAANACCATCGGGTGCCTCTCATGGCGTCGCGGTGCGAGGGGCNCNNATAGTACCGGGAAGACCGGGCTGAGCGAACCCCTAGCCCTGCCGGACGTGTCTCTGCATGGAACTGCGGAGACTGACGCGGAGCGCATTGTCAAGCGCGTTGTCTGCCCGGTGCTGTGNGTCTGCTCAGCACGNGGCGATGATGGGTCATCGCTGCGATTTGATCTGAGGTCCGGGTCGCGCGGCTACTCGGTTGGCCGGAAGTAAAGGAGCGTCGCNTCCCCGTCCTTGTGAAAGACGGGTTCNATGGCCATGCCGACCTCGAGGTCCTCCGGTGCGGCGTCGACGATGACGCTGTTCATCCGCACGCCTTCCTCAAGTTCCACGACGGCGATGAACTGCGGGCTTGCATCGGCAAAATGCGGCGCGGTCGGGCGGTGCGCAATCGTGTAGGTGTAAATCTTGCCCCTGCCGGAGACCCCGGTCCACGTGAGGCTTGGTGAAAGACAGTTCGAGCAGTGGGAACGGGGGTAGAACACCCAGGCGCCGCAGTCGTCGCAGCGCTGCAGGGTGACTTTGCCTTCGCCCAATGCGTCCCAGAACGGCTGGCTCGTGGGTGTCGGCTGCGGCAGCGGTTTCGGATACTCCATCACGCGCCCTCCAGAATCAGTGCCGACTGTTCGCTCATGATGCCGCCGGTCCCGGTGACCAGTGCGACGTCGCAGTCTTTCACCTGCCGGCCGTCAGCTTTGCCGGCCACCTGCCGGACGGCCTCTACTGGCTGCAGCATGCCGCCCGCAAGACCGGGCTGGCCTGCGCCCAACTGACCGCCGTGGGTGTTGAGCGGGAAGCTGCCGCTGAAGGTGAGGTCGTTGTCGAGGACAAACTGTTTGCCTTCGCCTTTTCCGCAGAAGCCGGAATCTTCGATCGTGAGCAGCACGGTGATGGTGTAGCAGTCGTAGGCTTCGAGGACGTCGACGTCGGCAGGGGATTTTCCGGACATGCCGAACGCACTCGCCGCGGCCGGACCCACGGGCGTCACCGTCATGTCTTCGGCATAGGTCGTCGACTTGGTCGTCAGTCGCTCGCCGCAACCGGTCACGTAAACCGGACGGTTGCGGCACATCGAGGCCAGTTCCTTGCTTGCGACGATGACCGCCGAACCGCCCGCGCAGGGCATCACGATCTCGAGGATGTGCAGCGGGTCCGCAATCATCCGACTCGCGAGGACGTCTTCCACGTCGATCGGCTGACCGTAGAACACGGCGTTCGGGTTCCCCTGCGCGTTGGTGCGCTGATCGGCCGCAATTTTCGCGAGCGCCCGCTCGTCGTAGCCGTACTCTGCCGCGTAGCGCCGGGCGATCAACGCGTACCCGGCGTTCTGGGCGACGTTGCCGTAGGGCACGTCGAACTCGGCCTGGGGTGAGCCCCAGTTTGCACTCGTGGATCCGAACACGCGGGTTGGATCGAAAGGACGCGGATTCGGGTTCGACGGCATCGGCAGTGCCGGCGCCGCGCAGACCACCGCCTGGCACAGGCCCAGTTCAATGGCCGCGGCTGCCCGCCAGATCATGGAGACGCAGGACGCGCCGCCGAGGTCCACGGTTTCTGCGAAGTTCACGTGGAGTCCGAGGTACTCCGCAATGGTTGCCGGGGCGAACATGCTCGTTTCGGGGATCGACGAGCAGCAGATGCCGTCGATGTCCGATTTCGCGAGGCCGGCGTCTTCCAGCGCCATGTGGGTCAGTTCCGCCCACTGCTCGAGGAAGAACTTGCGCGGGCCCGCGTATTTGCGTTCGTTTGGATAGTCGGCGACGCCCACGACGGCGGCGGTTCCGTTGAGTCCCACGGGTTATCCTCCTCAGTGAATGAGTCGTTCGATTGGGTGCGCAACTATCTCACAAGACCTGAACCGCGACACCGACGCTTCGACTTTGCATTCCGCGCGGCGTAGTGTCGTAGTACCGGAGCCGGGGAGGACGGGTATGCCGCGTGAAGTCAGCCGAGGTGACCTGCTCATCGGCGGCGCCACGTTGGTGGGCGCTTTGCTCGCGCCGACCGTACCGGCGGCGCATCACAAGCTGGAAAAGGCCCTCGCCGAGTCCGCGCTCGTCTACCTGACGCAGCTGCACGCAGATGGTCGTTAGAGTAGTTGTCAGAGCGAAATCTGGTTTGCCGCGTTGGAAGGTGACGTTTATGTCGTCACAGAAGCCAGCACCTGGCGTGCCCGGGCGATCGGGAAAGGGCTCGAAGGCGCCCGTATCTGGCTGGGCGATCTCGGCAACTGGCGGCGGACCGGAGGGCGGTACAGGAATCTGCCGAGCTACACGGCGCAGGCTTCGCGGGTGGATGACGCTGAGCGCCACGCGGTGGTGCTCGAGTCGTTTGCGGGCAAGTACGTGCGCGAGTGGCGGTCCTGGGGGTCACGATTCAGAAAAGGTCTCGCCGACGGCAGCCGGGTGATGCTGCGCTACACCAACTGATTCAGCCGGCGGCCACCATCGAGCGTTTGCGTCGCGCGCGCCGCGCCAGCATGTTGAGCCCCTCGATGAGTGCTGAGAACGCCATCGCCGCGTAGATGTAACCCTTCGGTACGTGCGCGCCAAACCCTTCGGCGATCAGCGTCGTGCCGATCAGCATCAGGAAGCCGAGCGCCAGCATCACGATGGTGGGGTTGGCGTTCAGGAACTCCCCCAGCGGGTTTGCCGCGAGCAGCATGATGATGACGGAAATCACGACCGCGATGACCATCACCGGAATGTGCGGCGTCATGCCGACGGCGGTGATGATGCTGTCGAGCGAGAACACCATGTCGAGCAGCAGGATCTGACCGATGACCGCGGCGACGTTGGCGGTGACGTTCGGGCCCGCGTCGATGAAGTCAGGTTCCGGGTCGACGTTGTGATGGATTTCCATCGTCGCTTTCCACACGAGGAACAGCCCGCCCGTGATCAGGATCAGATCACGCCACGAGAAGCCGTTCCCGAACACCGAGAACACGGGCTCAGTGAGTTGCACGATGAACGCGATCATCGTCAGCAGACCCAGGCGCAGGAACATGGCGGCGCCGATGCCGATCTTGCGTGCCCGAGGGCGTTCTTGCTCGGGGAGCTTGTTCGTCAGAACCGAGATGAAGATGAGGTTGTCGATGCCCAGAACGACTTCCATCGCGATCAGTGTCGCGAGCGCAACCCATGCTGTGGGGTCAGCAAGTAATACGTTGATTGATTCCACTGTCGCACCTGCCGCTTGCTTGGTTCGGGCAAATACTGCATGAAGTCGGCACAAAAGAAAGCGCCCCCGGGATGCAGAGGTTGTCACCCCTGCCCTGGGCGTCGCGCTCGCCGGCTTTCTGACCGCGGCCCCGCAAACGCGCCACGGGGTATCGGTGCGGTGCACGGCTGATGGCGTACCGTCGCGTTTGCGCGGATTCGGGTCGTGCTACGGTGGCGGCAATGCTGAACAGGAGAGCGCGCCATGCCGAGACCGCTGGTGTTGACGACAGACTGCGGGGCCGAGGTGGACGATCAGTGGGCGATTGCGCATCAGGCGCTGGCCCCCGAACTCGACCTGCGCGTGCTCGTCACCACGCACACGGGTTCGCACAAACTGCCGGGAGACTCTGCCTCGGAGTACACCGCTTCGTGCGCCCGCGACGTTCTGGACAATCTGCCGCTGGCCGTGGCCGCGCCGGAAGTGCTCGCGGGGTCCCCCATACCCCTCGCGTCGGCAGACAAGCCGGAAGCGGGAGCGGGCGTTGACCGCATCATTGCCGAAGCGGCTTCGTTCGATTCGGAGAACCGTCTGGCCGTTCTCGCCATTGGCGCAGTGACAGACGTCGCCTCGGCGCTGCTGCTCGACCCCACGTTGGCCGAACGGATCGAGGTCATTGCCATGGGATTCAACGAGTGGCCCGCGGGCGGTGACCCGTTCAACGTCAGGAACGACGTTGCCGCGTGGCAGGCCCTGCTGCGCTCCGACGTGCCCATCACCATCGGCGGATCCGATGCCTGCAAGCGCCATCTGATCGTGAGTCTGCAGCAAGCGCGCAGTCGGTTGACGCGGGGCGCGGGCCCCTACATGGAAGGCATGCTGTCCGACTGGGTGCTGGCACACGAGAAGCTCTGCAGATTTGTCACGGGGGATGCCGAGTCCTGGCCCATCTGGGA
Organism: Gammaproteobacteria bacterium; assembly: GCA_002728675.1. Classification (GTDB taxonomy): domain Bacteria; phylum Pseudomonadota; class Gammaproteobacteria; order Pseudomonadales; family Azotimanducaceae. The sequence goes on along the minus strand of PBVL01000009.1, from coordinate 4,871 downwards.
TGAGGTGACGACAGCCCATCTGCTCGACATGACCGAGGTTGCAACATACCCGCGACCCGGGCTCGCGGATGACACCAGTTTCGTGCAGGACGAAGGTGGCGAGCGGCCCCCGATCCGATGGGTCACGCGGGTTGACGAGGAACGGCTCTGGACCCATTTCGAGGCGCTGCTCGCCGGAGCGTAGATGGTGCTCTTCAGCGACGTCCCGATGGATGGGGAGCCGCGGGACTTCTCCGACCTTCGAGTCAATCCGGCTGCTCCTCGGCCTGACCCGATGCCAGGCCGGTGTCAGTCGCGGGGTCGGTGATCGCTTTTGGCGGAGGTGGCTGTCGATGAGAGAGGAGGGTTGCGCGATTCACGACCGGCTTTGGCTGGTTTCGAGGTCAGGTCGGCGCGCACTCCACGGGCTGGAACGAGGGCTCGGGTGTCCGTTCATGATGCTGGAGGCGATACGCCCTTGAGCATGGAACTGCCCCGGGGCAACAAGAGCGTCGTGACGCTTGCGCCGGACGGCGCCTCGGTCCTGAAGCGGTACAACGGGAACGGCGATGCACATGACAAGTGCGTTCGGGAAGTGGCGTTCTATCGGCACTACGCGGGGGCCGAACAGTTGCCGCCCCTGCTCGATGCCGGCGATGACTGGATCCGGCTGGGAGTGGTGCGTGCGGATCGACTGACGGACCAGTCGGTGCGCGATGTGTCCACGCTCACCGAGTCCTGTGCCAATGCGCTGATCGGGCTGTACGCAAAGGCGCCCGCGCCGGATCCTGGAACACTCGCCGCGTGCGGTGCCAGGTCGGCGCGCGTGACCCGGGACCGCACCTTCGAGGCGCTTGTCGGTTACGCGACGGCAGGACCGCCGTCGGCGATCATCGACGCGATCCGGTTCTCGCTGGCGCGCATTGTGCTGACCAGAGACCTACTGACCAAGCTCGACTGGAACAGCAGGCATATCTTCGTCGAAGGCGGGCGGGTCGTGCGCTTCGTCGATTTCGAACAGGCTTGTGCGGGCACGGGTGAGATGCTGGCCGGTGCGGTCCTGCTGAACCCGGCATTCGAGGCGCGTCCGCTCTTCGACGCATTCTGCAATGCTGGAATCTGCGCGGTTGGAGAAGCCGACATCGTGCACTACATGAACCTTGCGTTTGCCCGGGTCTTGCTGGATGCGGTGGCCCGAACCGGCCGGCGCTGGCCGGAAAGGCGGCTGGAGGAAGCGTACCGAAAGCACGTGTTCGCGCGTCACCTGGCCCTGACGCAGGCCTGAGCGGGCCCGGTTTGCTGGAGACCGTTGCCACCATGACAGAATCGACAGGATCGCGACCCCATGACTGAACCACTGATTCCGAAGGCTCTGCAGGAGACGCTGCGCGGCAAGCCCGTGTGTATCCACGCTTCGATGCGCTCGTTCCGCCCCAGAATTGACGCGGACGCGTTGCTCGACGCGGTTCTCGATATCGACTGTACGATCCTTGTTCCTGCATTTACCTACGCGCTGGAGCAGCCACCACCGCCCGACGGGGTGCCGGACCGCAACGGTATGGACGTGGACTCCGCGCGCGCGGCGCCAGGGCATGATCGACGGTACGACGCGCGCGGCGACACGCTGAGTCTCGCGGACATGGGCGCCTTGCCCCAGGCGGTGCTGCGACGGGCACGCGAGCGTGGCGAGCATCCGCTCAACTCGTTTGCCGCAATTGGCCCCCTCGCGAGGGATCTCATCGGGCGTCAGACACTGCAGAATGTCTATGGTCCGTTCGACGGGTTGCTCGAACACGACGGACTGGTAGTGCTGGCGGGGGTCGGCTGCACCAGCATGACCCTCGTCCATTTTGCAGAGGAGCGTGCTGGCAGACGTCTCTTCCAGCGCTGGGCGAAGGACCGCGACGGGCGCCTCGTCGCGTGCGCGACCGGGAGTTGCTCCGTGGCGTTTGATCGATTCGAGCCGGTGCTCGAGGGTCCATCTGTGGATGTCAGCGGCAGTACCTGGCGGATTCTCGATGCCAACGCGGCCACGCGCGCCGCAACAGACGCGATCCTCGCCGATGCCTCGATCACGGCCTGCGGCCGACGATCCTGCCTGCGCTGCCGGGACGCTGTCGCCGGGGGACCGGTGCCCGCCACGCCGCACAGTTAAACTAGGCGCCATGAACGAGACTCGAAGTCGTATCCGGGAACTTGCCGAGGGTGCGCAACTCCCCGCAGCCGACCAGCTGACGCAACATCTCGACGATCTGGGACTCGAGTACCGGTTGGAGCAGGGCGATGTCCGCCTGCCGTCACCGCTCGAGCTGCTGGACAGGGAGACGATTCTCGCGTCAGTCAACTCAGTTGTACGGCCTGAGCTCGAAGTGCTCTGGCAGGTCGGGTCGACCAATACTTTCCTCATGGACCGTCTGCAGGACGAGGCCGGCTGTCACGGTCTCGCGTGTCTTGCCGAACAGCAGACCGCGGGGCGTGGCCGGCGTGGACGGACCTGGATCAGCCCCTTTGGCCGCAACATCTACCTCAGTCTGTGCTGGATGATGCGCGGGGGGCCGTCGAAGCTCGAGGGGCTCTCGCTGGTGGTCGGCATGGTGGTTGTCGAAGCGCTGCGTTCGCTTGGCGCGAAAGGGGTCGGACTCAAGTGGCCCAACGACCTGCTCCTGGAAGGTGGTGAAGTGCTCCCGAACCGTAAGTTGGGCGGCATTCTGCTGGAGATGGCAGCGCCCGGTCCGGACTCCGTAGGGGTTGTCATCGGCATTGGCCTGAATCTCGCCCTGTCCGACGCGGACTCGGCCCGGATCGATCAGCCGCATGCGGTCCTGTCGGACGTGGCGGAGGTCTCGCGCAATGCGCTGGCCGGCCGTTTGCTGACCGGCCTGCTGGACATGCTGCCGGCCTTTTCGGAACGCGGTTTCGCGGCGTTTCGTGAAGCCTGGCCGGAGTTCGATGTCTACCGCGGCCAACCTGTCGAGTTGCTGCTCGGGCAGAAGCGGGTCAGCGGGATCAATGCGGGGGTCGACGGGTCGGGCAATCTGCTGCTGCAGACCGAGCGGGGCGTCGCGACCTACAACGCGGGGGAGGTCAGTCTCCGCGCCCCGTCGTCATGAAGTACGTCGTTCTGCTCCTGTTGGCGGCGAACGGTGCGTATTTCGCCTGGGAATGGACCAGCCCGTCACCGCCGCCGCCTCCCGCCATCCAACCGGACCGCGGGAACATCGTGCTGGTCTCGGAACTCGAGACGCCCCCGCCGCCCGCCGCGCCGGTGGAACGCCCGCCCGAGCCCGACGTCGTCGCCGGATCGCTTGCCGCGCCTTCCGGTGGCTGTGCGGGGCTTGGGCCGTTGTCCGATCTCGAACAGGCGCAGGCGCTGGTCGAGCGCCTTGCGGGCAGGAACATTGCGGGTATCGTGCAACCGCTCGACGAACTGCTGGAAGCGCAGGACTACCGGGTACTGATCGATCCCGCCCCTTCGCTCGAGGCCGCCTTCCGCAAGCTGCACGAGTTGCAGAGCCAGGACATCGACAGCTACGTCATTGCCCAGGGTGAGTACGCGCTAGCGATCTCCCTCGGCGTGTATTCAACCGAGGCGGCGGCCGAAGAAGCGCAGGCTGACATCCAGGACAAGGGCTATGCGCCATCGATTGTGGCGATGCCCCGAACAGTCAGGCAATACTGGGTCGTCGCCGGGGTTGGCACGACGTTCGATGATGCGCAGGTTGCGGCGCTGGGGGACGATCTGGCGGTCAGGCCCTTCGTGTGCGCCAGTGAGTTGGGCCATCCCGACTCGTTGACCGCGCGGGAACAGTAGGTGCGAGGAATCCCCGGGCAACCATGGTGGCTGGCCGGAGACAGGACATGAACACCAACGACGAGCGAATGGCCACGGCGTGGCGCTGGAGGCGGGAATCATTCGACTGGCCGCTCGCGGCGGGACTTGCGAGGCTGCAGGCGGCTGATCAGTTGCTGGCGGAAGTCGAACGTGACGCATTGGCGGAGGCGCGCCTCCGTGATGTCGCCGAGGCCATGCACCTTCGGGCCAACGTGGCGATCGACAGGGGCAAGCCGGGAATGGCCGAACGCCTCTGGAAAGAATCGGTTCGACTCTGCGAAACGCTGGGCGACGATCTGATGCTCGCCCACAAGGTCCGTCACCTGGGTGATCTCGCGCGCCTCCGGGGCAGGGATGCAGACGCGCTTGCCTGCTACGAACGGGCCGCGGCCCTGCACCGGGCGCATCCCCCGGAGTCCGCCGCCGAGCGGCTCGACTTCGGTAACCTGATGGTGCGCCTTGCGACGGTTCGGCAGGTGCGTGGAGAACACCACGCGGCGCTGGCCGGCTGGCAGGCGGCGAGGGCGTGTTATGCGGCGCTGGATCTGGCGGCAGGCGTCGCGGACTGTGATTCGCACATTGCTGCGTTGACGTGAAGCCGGTGTGAGTCGGCGCCTGTTTGACGTCGCCGAGTGTTTTTTATTGAAGCCCACCCACCCATGCCATAGAATCTGCGCCCTTTTCGCCGCTATAGCTCAGTTGGTAGAGCAACTGATTTGTAATCAGTAGGTCCCGAGTTCGACTCTTGGTGGCGGCACCAGACGTTCCGAATTGGTCTGACAGTTCGACGCGGCATGGATGCGATCGCCCGTCGGGGGTGGATTTTGGCGAACGAATTCGGGGTTGGCCGGGCGCCTTGAGTGGGGCGATGGAGTGCAAAATCACTCGGTGAATCATTGGGTTATAGGCAGGTGCAGGCGCGGGGAAATCAATTGACATAGGGTAGGGCCGAGGGCAGAATCTACCGCCGCTTTTTGGAGGGGTTCCCGAGTGGCCAAAGGGATCAGACTGTAAATCTGACGCGCAAGCTTCGGTGGTTCGAATCCACCCCCCTCCACCA
>PBVL01000126.1 GCA_002728675.1 Gammaproteobacteria bacterium | reverse complement strand
AACCAGGCGCGACGGACACACCGACTGATGCAGTGATAGATGCCAGGTTCGCGGGACCTGACGGTCATGGCGCGGGGATAGCCCATGGCGTGAGCATTCCGCATCGGGAGGCGGTGCGCTGTAGGACCTTTCTGCGATTCGACGTAGGGGGTCGACGTCGTGTGCAGGAGGTGGATGTCCAGGGTGCAGGAGCTACAGTACGTGGGTGTCCAGGGTTCTGGTGGGCTTCCACAGTTGGCGGTATGGCTGGGTCACTTGGGGGCGTGTACCAGCCTGTCGACACGCTGGCGGAAACCGCGGTCGAAGTCGTGGCCCGCGTCACGCCACCACTGGATGAAACCGGCCATGCCGACAAACCGGACCAGCGCTGCGTGTTTCTCGGGCGTCAGGTTGGTGTAGGCGATGTACTCGGCTTCGATCAGCCGCAGCGCGTTCGCGAAGTCTCCACTCACTGCCCGCTCGCCGCGACGTCTGCACGCTGGCGAATCAGCGGCAATACCGTGTCGATGCTGGGGGTTGCGACCCCGGTCAGCGTTCCCAACTCCTGAACGACGGTCAGCAGCGCATCGACTTCCATGGGTCTGCCGCGTTCGAGGTCCTGCAGCATCGACGTCTTGTGGGCGCCGACCGCGGCCGCGCCGTCGATGCGCTTGTCGACGTCGACGCCGAACCGCACGCCCAGGGTCTCCCCGATGGCCTGCGCTTCGAGCATCATTGCGCGCGCGACGGTGCGGGTGCCCGGGTCGGTTGCGATGACATCCAGGGTGGCATGGGTGAGCGCGCTGATCGGATTGAAGCAGAGATTGCCCCAGAGTTTGATCCAGATGTCGTTGCGGATGGTCTTCCGGACCGGAGCCTTGAAGCCGCCATTGCGCAGTGCTGCCGAGAGCGCTTCTGCTCGCGGGCTCTTTGTGCCGTCCGGCTCGCCCAGGGTGAACCGGTCACCTTCCAGATGCCGGATGACGCCCGGCTTTTCAACCTCGGCTGCGGGGTAGACGACGCAGCCCAGCGCGCGTTCTGGGCCAATGCCGTTCCAGATGGCGCCGCCCGGGTCGACCGACTCGAGGCGATGCCCTTCGAGTTCGCCGCCAACGCCGTGGAAATACCACCAGGGAATGCCGTTCACCGCGGTGACGACGGTGGTGTCCGGCCCAAGCAAAGGCTGCAGAACGGGGACCACACCGGTCAGCGCGTGAGCCTTCAACGTGACGATCACGCAGTCCTGCGGACCGAGGCCGGTCGTATCGTCCGTGCAGTTGGGTCGCGCGTGGAGGGTGCCGGATTCGCTCAGCACCGTGATGCCGTTTTGCTGCATCGCGGCGAGGTGCGGCCCCCGCGCGATCAGCGTGACATCTTCTCCCGCGTTCGCGAGCCCGGCGCCAAGGTACGCCCCGATCGCGCCAGCACCGAATATGCAGATGCGCATCGGTCAGTCGGTCAGCCCAAGCTTCTCGGCAAGCCCGATGCGCTGCAGTTTGCCGGTGGCACCTTTGGGAATCTCGTCGAGGAAGAGGATTTTCCGGGGCACCTTGAAGGCCGCGAGCCGTTCGGAGGCAAAGTCCCGCACGTCCTTCTCGGATGCTTCCGTGCCTTCCCGCAGCACGGCCGCGGCCGCAACTTCCTCACCCAGCGTTTTGTGCGGCATCGCGAACGTGACCACCTGCGCAATGGCGGGGTGATCCATCAGGATGTCGTCCACTTCGCGGGGGGAAATCTTCTCGCCCCCACGGTTGATGATCTCTTTCAGACGGCCGGTGATGGTGAGGAACCCGTCTTCATCGAGGAAGCCCTGATCGCCCGTTCGGAACCAGCCGTCGTCGAACGCACCGGCGTTGGCATCGGGGTTGTTCTCGTAGCCGGGGGTGACGTTCTCGCCGCGGATCACGACTTCGCCGGTCTCCCCCTGCGCCAGCAGCGTGGGCGCCGACTCACTCATGATGGAGACATCCGGCCCGGCGGCCGGCCCAACCGTGCCCGGTTTGCGCTGGCCTGGCGGAATCTGGTTGCAGGTCATCTGGTGTGCGGCTTCGGTCATGCCGTAGGCCTCGATCACCGGGGTATTGAACGTTGCCTCCAGTTCTTCGAACACCTGGGGCGGGAGCGACGAGGAGGAAGAGCGGATGAAGCGTAGCTTCGACGCGCCGACGATCTCCTTGTTGCGCGCTGCACGCGCCAGGATTGCCTGGTGCATCGTCGGGACCGCCGTGTACCAGCTGGGTTTGACGCTGTCGAGCCAGCCGAAGAACCGCAGGGCGTCGAAGCCGGGCGTACAGAACACGCCGCCGCCGGCACGCAGCGGCGCGAGCACGCCCGCCATGAGCCCGTGGATATGAAAGAGCGGCATGACCTGCAGGCAGCGATCTGTCGGGTCGAGGGCGAGCGTCGTGGCCACGTTGCGCGCGGTGGCGGCCAGGTTGGTTTGCGTCAGCGGCACGATCTTCGGCCGCGACGTCGTCCCCGATGTGTGGAGTATCAAACCGAGATCGTCGGACTCGCTCGCTCCCGGGCTGGCACACGGCTCTGCCGCATACCCGTCCGGTGACTCGAGTTCGAACAACCCGGCCGGATGCTCGGGGCGAGTCGTCAGGCTGAGAATCGGGATTCCGAGCGATTGCGCGGCCGCCACCGCCGGCGAGTCGCTGCCCGCCTCGACGACAACCGCCTTCGCCTTAAGGTCGTCGAGGTAGAAGCTGAACTCGTCCTGCTTGTACGCCGGATTCAGCGGTGCGGTTGTGGCGCCCGCAGCGATTGCGACGAATGCGGAGGCCATCTCCGGTCCGTTCGGCAGGACGATCGCAACACGGTCGTTGCGTCCGATGCCGAGCATGTTGAGGCGCAACACGGTGTTGTTGACGTGTGCGCGCAGACCCGCGAACGTGAGATCGTCACGATCGAGGCCCGAGATGGCGACTGCGTTGTCGTCGCCGGTTGCAAGAATGTCGTTGATGGTGGGCACGCTGAATCTCCTGCCGTGCGGTAAGCGATGGTGTTGTCAGAGCGTTTTGAGGAATGCGAGCAGCGCGTCGTTCGTCGCCTCGGGCGCTTCCTGCTGAACCCAATGGCCCGCGCCGTCGATGATTGTGCTGCCGCGCAGGTCCTCACAGGCGGCGCCTGGTTGAGCGTAGAGGTCACTCCCGGGAATGAAATGCCTGACGGCGTCCCGCGCCCCCGCGATGAAGCACGCGGGCTGGGTGATCGTCCTGCCGGTCAGCTCGTCGCCGGTCTCTTCGCGATCAATTTCGCCCGCCCGATACCGATTCAGCGGCCCGCGGAAGCCGCTTCCGGTGAACGCACGCACGTAGACGTCGAGGTCCGCTTCCGTCAGCCATGCGGGAAATGGGTCGGGATCGATCAGGGAGTCGAGGAGATTGGCGTCTGCCGGCTTCTCCGCGAGCCAGGTGTCGAGTTCGGCTTCGCCCGACAGCGCGAAATAGATCTTGCGCAGGGCGAGGCGGATGTCCGCCTCGATCTCGGCTTCGGCGACGCCCTCGGCCTGGAAATAGTTCTGATAGAAGAACCGGCCCTTGTAGATGTCCCGCAGCCCGGACGCGGGCCCACCGGTGGTGGGCATGTAGGGAACTGACAGGCCCGCTACGGCACCGATGACGTCCTCATGCAGCAGGGCGGTGTTCCAGACGATCGGCGCCCCCCAGTCGTGACCGACAAGAGTAACAGGGTCATCCGAGAGGGCGCCCGCAACCGCGGCAACATCGCCTGCCAGTTCCCGCATCGAATAGGCGGCAACGGGGTGCGGCTTGCTGCTGTCCCCGTAGCCGCGCACGTCGAGTGCCGCCACGCGGAAACCCGCCTCAGACAGCGCGTCGATCTGATGCCGCCACGAGTACCAGAGCTCCGGCCAGCCGTGCACACACAGGACAACCGGCCCCTGCCCGCGCGCGGCGACGTGCAGCTCGATATCTCCATTGGTGACCGTGAAGTGTTCTGTGTCCATGGCTCAGCGTTTCTCTTCGTCAGCTTCCGGAGGGGCGGTGTCCATCGCTTGCTCGTTCAGCTTGCGGCGGGTTTCGGCGTACTGATCCTTGTTGATCCGGTACTGCGCGTAAAAGATGGCGGCGATGACTCCGGGGATGATCGCGATCGGCGACTCGATCGTGCCGACCCACCAGATGATTTCCGGATCGACTTCGCCGGGGACAGCCTTGTCCGGAAACGCAATGAGCCACAGCGCCGCCGCAGCGATGCCGTGGCCAATGGAGTTGTCCAGCTTGGCGAAAAAGGTGCGGGCCGAATAGATGATGCCTTCCTGGCGAATGCCGTACTTGAGGGCGTTCTCGTCGGCGACGTCGGCAAGCGCTGACATCACGCTGATATTCAGGATCGAACCCGCCCCCGCGCCCAGGGCGCCGAATACAGCAATGCCGAGGACGAGATTCTCCGATCCGTTTGCCGGAAACATGTCGAGCATCCGCAGGATCACGGGCATTGCCGGGAACACCGACAGCGCCAGCGCCGTTGCGACGATGGTGGCGCGCTTGTCGAACAGATTGTGGATGTTCGTCGAGAAGAAGAAGCCGGTGAGGTAGCCAAAGAGCGAGCCGATGAAGAGCACGTTCCCGAAGTCCTCGCTCGAGAGCTCCCAGTAGTAGAGGTTCATGTAGAAGCTCATGCCGCCGCGCAGTCCAAGCATGAGGGAGAGCGCGAACAGGGCGATCAACAGCCACAGGTAGTTCCTGTTGCGGAATGCGCCCATCAGGTCCTTGTAGAAATCGAGCGCCGAGAACGGCTTCGCGTCAGGTGGCGGCTGCGGGAGTGATTCGATGCGGTCGCGGGTGAACCAGGCCGAGCTGAACAGCACGATCAGAATGACGAAGGCGATCCATAGCGAGAACGGTCCGTAGGCATTCGGGTTCAGGAACCCGTTGGCAAACTGCGCGACCGAGGCAAAGAAGATGATCGTGTTGAGCTTGAACATCGCCGCGCTGCCGAGCCACGCGAAGAAGTTGTTGTAGCTCATGATCTTGGTGCGCTCGATGTACTCTCGCGAAAGCTCACCCCCCATTGCGAGGTGGGGGACGTGATACACCGTCATCGAGGTCCGCAGGCAGATTGACCAGAACAGCAGCCAGCTGAAAAGCCACCAGTCGCTCCAGCCTTCGGGTGGATTGAACGAGCACCAGAACGAGAGCGCGATGAAGGGTGGCGCAATGAGCATGAACGGGTGCCGCCGTCCCCACCGCTTGGAGCGGAACCGATCGGACCATGAACCCATGAATGGGTCGGAGATCGCGTCGGCGAAGATCGCGAGCGTGGGGACCGCACCGGCCAGGCGTATGTCGAGCCCGAGGACCTGGTTGTAGTAGCCCATGCCGATGACGCCAAGCGAATACAGCGCCAGCGACTCCGCGGTTGATCCGATACCGAAGGCAAACCGGGTGCGTGTAGGAACCGTTCGCGGGTCTGCGCCCTGAAAACGGTCGAGAAATGACTGCAAGCCCGCCACGCGCTACTCCGTCTTGTTGTTGTTCGCACCGGCTTGCGGCCGGTCGTCTCCGCAACGTGGCGCCTTCTGGGCGGGGTCGGCACGGCGGAACGCAACTGTAGCAGGGTGCCTGTTGGTGTGCGAAACAGGGCAGTCTCCCACTCCTCCGGCCTGTGTGGCCGCTGTAAGATGCCTGAAATCGCAGCGCGGACGGCCCTATGAAGCGTCGGACAATTCTCAAGGCATCGGCCGGACTGGCAGCGCTACCCGGCCTCGGCATGCTCGTTGGTTGCGGCCCAAAGGGAGAGACCGTGGCCGGGTTCGAAGAGGGCATGTACCTCGCTGGGAATTTTGGCCCCGTCGAGGCGGAAGTGACGGAGACGGCACTCGAGGTCGAGGGGGCGCTCCCCCGGGAACTCGTCGGGCGATTCGTCCGGAACGGACCCAACCCGATCGGCGAGGTCGGAAGCAAACACCACTGGTTTCTGGGCGATGGGATGCTCCACGGCATCCGCATCGCCGATGGCAAAGCCGACTGGTACCGCAATCGCTGGGTCCGGGGTCGCGGCGTCCTGGAGAAGCTGGGCGAGTCCGCGCCGCCGTCCGCGCCGTCCTCGAGTCCCAACACGCATGTGATCGGACATGCGGGAAGGACGTGGGCCATCGTCGAATCGGGAGGGCCGCCGGTGTCGATGTCCTACGAGTTGGAGACTGTTGGTGAAGTCGCTGGTTGGGATGCGTACACGGCACACCCGAAAATCGACCCGGACACCGGGCACCTGCATGCGCTCTGCTACAACTGGGCCGAATGGCGTGATCACATCAAGTATCTGGAACGCACGCCGGACGGGCATACCGTCAAGAGCATGGAGATTCCGCTTGCCGGGATGACGATGATTCACGACATGGCGCTCACTGAGCGTTATGTCGTCATCATGGATCTTCCGGTCACCGTCAGCTTTCTGGCGCTTGGTACGGGCTATCGGTTCCCGTTCCGGTGGGACCCCGAACATGAGCCGCGTATTGGTCTGCTGCCACGGGACGGGGGCCCCGGGGATATTGTCTGGAGCCCAGTATCGCCGCAGGCCGCCTTCCACCCAATGAACGCGTACGAGCAGCCGGACGGGCAGGTCGTCATCGATGTCTGTCGCTACGACAGGATGTTCGAGGCGGACGTCAACGGACCGTTCGGGGACAGTCTGCCGAGACTGGACCGCTGGACGGTGAACCCTCAGACCCGAACCGTCAGCGAAACGATCGTGTATGACCGGCCCGTGGAGTTTCCGCGGTGTCATCCCGCCCTCAACAGCAAGCCCTATCGATGGGGTTACAGCGTGGCGGCGGAAGGCCCGGCCTTCCCGGGAATCCTCAAACACGACATGCAGTCGGGAAGCGTCGAGCGCATGAATTTCGGACCGGGCCGGCACGGTGGGGAGCCCCTGTTCGTGCCGCGGGAAGGCGGGAGCGCGGAGGATGACGGGTACCTGATGACCTTCGTCTACGATCAGGGGTCTGACAGGAGCGAGTTTGTGGTGCTGGACGCACGGGACATGGGCCGACCGCCGCTTGCGATCGTGCGGCTGCCAACGCGCGTTCCGTACGGATTCCACGGCAGTTGGATCCCCGACGCCGAAGTTGGTCCGGCATGATGATGCGGCGGCGATCCTTACCCCGGGACGACGACTCGAAACCATGACGGACGACAAGGACGCGCTCATCAGGCGCCTGTCCCGCATCGAGGGTCAGGTGCGCGGAGTCTCGCGGATGATCGATGAGGATCGCTACTGCATCGAGGTTCTGCAACAGGTCCAGGCGATCAAGGCTGCACTCGAGCGCGTCGAAGATGTGGTGCTCAGAGATCACACGCGGACCTGCGTGCAGGCCGCCATCGAAAGCGGCGATGCGGACGAGCAGCGCGAGAAATTCAACGAACTGGTCGAGTTGTTCGCGCGCGTCAAGCGATAGGAAAAAGAGCGACAGGGCACTCTCCCCCCAAGACCTCTGTCGCCGGGCTGATTTGCCCTGGTACGTCGCTGAACGATGCCTGAACGGCGTCATGAACCCCGTCTGCCCGCCGTCGTCCAGATGGGTATGGACTGCGTAACCCTTCTACCAATGACGCGACCGTGTCCCGAACCGACCAGGTGCGTCACCAGCCGGCCAGTCTGTGTCACATCGCCTGAGCTGATCGCGGACCGGTTTCCGGTNCGCGCANTTCTGAGTCGTCAGCTAACGNTAAGGAATCAACGACNTATAGGGCCCCGATCATTNCTGGCACGGCGTATGCAAACCNGTTTGAGGCAAGTTGAGGCAAGCAAGACGTTGACGAAAGNGACGAGACGACAGTCGTGGAGAACGAGATGGACAGCCGCATCTTTNAAGATGCAACACAGTGTCGATGCAGGCACCCATGCGGTCAGCAACACCGCGGGCGCTTCCGGTTTTCGGCCGGCATTCCTGGACAAAGCAACCGGCCGGGTCGAGGTTGCGCGTTTGCGCAACGGCAAGCCGGCGCCGGCTCACCTCATCGCTGCCGCGCCAGTGGGCGGCGGCAATGCAGGCGGATGGTTCGATCGTGCGGTCGCGCGAAGGCATTATCGCCGGTTTTGTGCGGGACGGCGTGTTCCTGACCCGCGAACAGGCGCTCGAACTCTGAGTGCGACTTCCCCCCGGACGCGGCGGCTTCCCCTGGCCTGAATGTGCAGCGCGAGCTGCTCGCGGGTGAACGGCTTTTCGAGCAGCGCGCGCTCGTCCGTGAACGTCGCGTCGCGGGCGTAACCGGACATGTACAGGACGCGCAGATCGGGGTTCGACTCGGTGGCCGTGGCAGCAAGCGCGGGGCCGTTCATCGAGCCGGGCAGAACCACATTAGTCAACAGGAGATCCACCTCGGCAGACTCGCGGAGCCTGGCCAGGGCCTCGCGCGCGTTGTTTGCTTCAGTGACCGAATAACCCAGGCCGCACAGCATGGCCACGGTGAGTCGGCGCCCCGGACTCTGATCTTCAACGACAAGGACCTGTTCTCCGCGCCCGGAAGTGGTGGGGCGAGCGCTGGACTGCGTGCCCGGCAGGGCCGGACTGAGGGTTCGCGGCAGATAAATGCTGACCGTCGATCCTTCTCCGGCCACACTCCGGACATCGATGTGGCCGCCCGACTGGCTCACGAAGCCGTACACCATGGACAGTCCGAGGCCGGTACCCTTGCCAACTTCCTTGGTGGTGAAGAACGGTGTGAAGATGTGCGGCAGGATGTCGGCGTCGATACCGACACCGTTGTCCGTGACCTCGACAAGTACACAGTCGCCGAGGTCCGGTTCTTCGGTCGACAATCCGGAGTTGGAGACGCTCAGCTTTACCTCGCCGCGCTCTCCGATCGCATCGCGCGCGTTGATCGCGAGATTGAGGAGGGCCTGTTCCAGCTCGCTCGTGTCAACCTCACAGTCCCATAGATCGGGTTCGACCTGGCTCGTGACCGTGACACCTTCGCCCAGCGTTCGTTTGAGCATGGGGTGCATCCCGCGCAGCAGGTCGCCGACATTGACGCTCTGAGGTTGCAGCGGCTGACGCCGCGCAAACGCGAGGAGCCGATGAGTCAGGTCGCGGGCGCGCATCGCGGCAGTTCGGGCTTCGGCGACCTGCTGCTTCATCTCGTCGATCGGATCCGAGAAGTCTGCGAGCAGTTCGAGGTTGCCGAGGATCACGGTGAGAATGTTGTTGAAGTCGTGCGCAATGCCACCCGTGAGCTGGCCGATGGCCTCCATCTTCTGCGCCTGGGCAAGTCGCGCTTCGAGCTCAGCGCGTTCACGTTCGGCAGTGATTCGGGGCCGGATGTCGGTGACGTTGCCCCGAATCAGCTTTTTGGTTGGGTGGGGCAGGCGAGCCAACACGATTTCGCAGGGCACGAGTTCCCCGCCGGGCGTCATGTGGGTCCACTCGAACTTTGGAAACTCGCCTTGCAGCGCCGCGAGGAGATGCGCGGCAGCGACGTCCGCGGATCGGCGGCCGTCGGGCTGGTGGTTGGGGCTGAGGTCGACGGGTCCGTAGCGTCCGATCATCTCGCTCACGGTGATCCCGTGGAGTTTGGCCGCGCTTTCGTTTGCGTCGGCATACGCTCCCGTCTCGATGTCCACGACCACGATGGCGTCAGGCGCGCGCTCGACGAGGGAGCGGAACATCGCCTCGCTCTCCGAGAGCCGTTCCATGGCGCGAAACGTCGTCAGGCCATCAGCGAGCCGGTTCCCCACAGCCCGGAAGAGCATGATGGCGTGCTCGTTGTAGTGACGTGGCGCGCCGCAATGCTGGAGTCGGAGGGACCACGGTTCGTACTCTTTCGGGTAGAGCGCAACCGTCATCTGCGTTGCGATGTTGTCATCCCGGAACGCGGCGCGGACCGGACTGTCCGCCGGCATTGCTCCGGTGTCGTCGCAGATGGGGCCATCGACCGACAGGACCCGGTCGATCATACGCCGCAGGTTGTCGTCTACCGGTCGCTCGGTCCCCGTGCCGATGCCCGGCCACTCCGGGCGCGAGTGCTCCATGGGGCACCGGACGGTCGTTGCCGAACGCAGGATCGGGTAAAACACCCAGGCGCGATCACATTGAAAGATGTCCAGCATCTCGCGCACCACGTAGTCGAGCATTTGGTCGATCGTCTCGGCGCGCACAATGGCGGCGTTGATGCGATCGAGTGCTTCGAGCGCGTCCATGGGGTCATATGGAATAGAGGAACCGGTCATCTGACCTGGGCGGTAATCCTTCCGCTTCGCGGTGAGCATAGTCCAGGGTCCGCATCGGTCAACTCTGTTGCGACGTGCGAGAATCCGGTGTCGCAGCGTGATCTGGAGATGGTGTGTCCGAAAATTCCTCACGGCCCTTTGACGGGATTCGAATTGTCGAGTTTGGCCAGTTCGTTGCGGTGCCGTTTGCTGCCCAATTGCTGGGCGAGGGTGGCGCTCACGTCATCAAGATCGAGGCGCTCGAAGGCGATCCGACGCGGCGGCTCAGTCCGATCGCCCCCGCGGAGTCCCGCACGTTCATCTCGCGCAACCGCAACAAACATTCGCTGCCGCTGGCGCTGTCCGCCGCCGGTGCGCGCCTGGTGATCGACGCGCTGCTTGGCTGGGCAGACGTCATCCTCACGAATTTCAGGCCAGGACTCGCGGAGAAGCTCGGGCTGGACTGGCATTCACTGAAAGACAGCTACCCGCGACTGATCGTTGGTGCCGTTTCTCCGTTCGGCAAAGCGGGCCCCGACGCCAGGCTTGCCGGCATGGACATCGTCGTGCAGGCGAGGAGTGGCCTGATGGCGGCCAACGGGCGCCTGATCGAAGGTCGGCCCGCGCCGGGCGACCCCGTCTCCGCCGACTACATGTGCGCGATGTCGCTCGCGTTCGGGGTGAGCTCCGCGTTGCTCCGGCGTGAGCGAACGGGACGCGGCGGCGCGGTGGATGTCTCGCTCATGCAGGCCGCCATGACGCTCGCCAACAATCAGTTGGTCCGTTCCGAAGTGTATGACGCGGAGCGGCACAAAGCGGTGCGCGCGGAACTCGAGGAGAAACGCGCCGCCAACGCGTCCTTTGCCGAGCAAATGGACGTCATTCCTTCCGCGCGGGCGCTGCCATTGCTGAAGGTGTACTTCCGGACCTATGAGACAGCCGATCTGACGATTGCGGTGGCCTGCGGCAGCCAGAAGCTGCGCGAGTCGTTCATCGACGTCACCGGGCTCGAGGATCCTGCGTTGCGCGAAACGGATTTGTCGGGTTGGAGCGCGCATTACGATGCGCTGCAGGCGGAGGCGGAAGCGCTGTTCCGGTCCCGCCCGGCGGATGTCTGGGTTGCCGATTTTGCGGCTGCCGGAGTTCCGGTGTCCGCGGTGAAGTTCCCGCTCGAACTGTTCGAGGACGATCAGGCTCAGGCCAACGACATGTTCCACGTCCTGCCCCATCCGACCGCAGGGGACATTACGGTACTCGCGCCGCCGGTGCGCCTCGACGGAGACGGATTTCAGGCGGGTTTTCCCATTGCGCCGTTCGGCAGCGAAACGAAGGCGATCCTGGATGAGCTCGGGATTGACGAGGCCGAGCGTGCGGATCTGATCGGCAAGGGTGTGACGCACACCGGCCGGGACTGACTCAATCGAGGCTCGCGAGATAGTCCTTCACGGCAGCAAGGAAGCCGGACGTGTTCTGTGAGGCGACGTTGTGGCCGCAGTCGGGAATGGTCACCAGTCGACCATCCCGCAGAGCATCGACGAAGCGCTCGGCTGCATCCTGTACCAGCACGTTGGAGTCACCGCCGCGGACGATGAGGACCGGCATGGGGAGCTGAGCCAGTTCATCGAGTGCGGGGGTGCGTCGAACGTCTCCTTCGGCGTGGAAACGGCGCCGGTCGTTCTTGGTGACGTACTTGCCGTCCGCGCGGCGCAGCAGGTTGTACTTCAGGGTCTTCGCAATGTGTGCGCGGGTGCGGTATCGGTCGTACTTCTCGACGCGATCCAGAAACTCCTCCATGTCGTCGAATTCGATGTTGCGCCCGACAAACTCCCTGATCATTTTCGTGCCTTCCGCGTTGACCTCGGGGCCGATGTCCACGACGCCGATGGCACTGGGCACGCCCGGGTGGTTGCGGGTAAACGTGAGCGTGACCATGCCGCCCATGGAGTGCCCGATGACGACCGGTTGCGTGGCACCGATCACCTCGATGAACGCAGCGAGGTCCGCGGCCATCTCGTGTACCGAGTAGTCGGCCGTACGGCTCCACTCAGAGTCGCCGTGGCCGCGCTGATCAAGCGCGAAGACGTGCCAGTCGCGGGACAGGTGCAGGCTGACGAGGTCCCAGGAGTGCGCGGACTGGTTGCTGCCGTGCAGCAGAATGAGCGGCGGGTTCGCGGGGTCTCCCCACTCCAGAAAGTGAAAGCGCTGGCTGCGCAGGACCGTGTTGTGCGAGCGATAGCGCACCGTGTCCGGCGCGTCGATGCCAAGGTCCGCAGCGCTCTCGAGGAGGCTCTGGAATTCATCGCTCGCGCTCAGATCGTGCGGGGCAAGGCTGTCGCTGAACTCATTGAGGTACAAGGG
>PBVL01000125.1 GCA_002728675.1 Gammaproteobacteria bacterium | reverse complement strand
ATCGGCGAGCACGGGGTCGACGCCAAACGCGGCGAGGCTTGGGCCCCTCGCGCGCATGACCACCAACTTTGGCTTGTTGCCGCGCTGACGATGAAGCCGCCAATCATCACGTTGTCGCCCGTACCGACAAAGCCGCGGGTCGCGATGTTCTCGAGGCGGGCCATTGTGTCGAGTTCGAAGACCTCGACGATGGCAATGCCTGTCGCACCCCCAACACCGGACACGATCGGCGTGTAGTTGCTGGGTGACAGGGTCACCACCAGCGCCGAGTCCTTCGCGTTTGTCAGCGCCAGCGACGGCGGAATCTCGCTCGCGCGGGGGTCATCTGCCCAGTCGTCATTCGACGTGATCGGCGTGCCGTCAACCTGCAGGAGCGAAATCTGCGGATCGCTCAGCGCCCCCGGAACGCCAAAGTCAGTGAGACTGGGCCCGCGGGCCCGGATCATCACCGTCTTGTCTGTGGTTCCGGAGATGACGAAGCCGGCGATCAGCACGCCGTCACCGGTGAGCACCTGACCACGGGTGGAAATGTTCTCGAGGCGCTCGTCCGCCGAAGCAGGCAGTGCTCCGCAGAATTCGGCCAATACGAGCGCCAATACAGTCAATCGATAAATCTTTCCGGTATTTCCTGTTCTGTGACTTTGTCGCCAGAGCGGCCCGAACCGTTACGCGATACCAATCTTCTGTCGCGAAAGCGAACCGTCAGTTCACCACCCGTCAACCACAGGCCAAGCGAGTGTGCAGTTCGTTTTCCCGCCATGGTTTGAGTGCGTTGCAGACCGTGTTTCTCCCAGAGCAGGCATCCGCCTTGCGAGCAGCTTCGTACATCAGGTCGCCAATCAGTCGTCAAAACCGACCCGCGGCGCCATAACCGACGCGGTTATGGCCCTTCGTACTACAATTCTGCCGCGTGACCCAAGCTGACATGACAAACAAGCTCGCTATTCTCGTAAACCTCGGCACGCCGGAATCCCTGGAGACCGGGGCAATCCGGTCCTGGCTGCGGGAGTTCCTTTCCGACCCGCGCGTCGTGACGTTGCCGCGCGTACTCTGGCTGCCGATCCTGTATCTCTTTGTTCTGACCTTCAGGCCGGGCAAAGTCCGCGAAAAATACGCGGAGATCTGGCGGGAGGACTCGCCGCTGCGGTTGCTCACCGACTCCCTGGCCGACTCGGTCGGCAACAGGCTGCAGGCCGAGGGCTGGACGGTACGCGTCGCGATGACGTACGGGGCACCCTCGCTCGACGACACTCTCGCGGACGCGACTTCCTTCGAACGAACCGTCGTCCTGCCGCTCTACCCCCAATACAGCGGCTCGACCACCGGCGCGGTCTATGACCGTGTGGGGCGCATCCTGGCGCGCACGAACGTGTTGCCCAACCTTCAGCTCATCAATGCCTATTACACCGAACCCGGCTACGCGAGGGCGCTCGCGGATTCCCTGAGGGATGCAGACCCCGGGGCACACACCCTGTTCTCCTTTCACGGCATTCCGGTCGCACAGGGCGCGAAAGAGCCGTACGAAGCGCAGTGCCGCGAAACGGCGAGCGCGGTCGCCGCGGCTGCCGGACTCGCAGAAGCCGACTGGGATATTGCCTTCCAGAGCCGGTTCGGCCCGGCTCCCTGGCTACAGCCCTATACGGAAGACGTACTGACCGCGCTCGGCAAGGCGGGGCGACCCGTGCGGGTCATCTGCCCCGGCTTCGCCGTCGAGTGTCTCGAAACCCTCGAAGAGATCGACATGACCTATCGCGCCACATACCTCGAGGCCGGCGGGACACGGTTCACGTACGTGCCCGCCCTGAACGACGACGCGGCTCACGCCGACCTGATCGCCACTCTGGTTCGGAACGGCGGCGCATGAGTGTCCCGCGCCTCACGGTCATCGGCGAATGCCTGATCGACGTGGGACCAAGCGGCGTGCGCGAGGTACCAACCGGCGACGCCGCCACTCTTGCACTGGCGGCTGCGCAGACCGCCCACGTCCACGAAACCTGCCTGGCCACCGCGCTCGGCGACGATCCGCTGTCTGACGCCGCCGCACGGACGCTCGATGCTGCAGGCATCCGGACGATGTTCGTTCAGCGCCTCCCCGGCGAACTACCGGCCCTGTCGGTGCGTGCAGAAGAGGCCGGCGACCCGCTGATCTGGCGGAACGGCACTGCGATTCGACGCATGTTCCCGGTCCACCCGGGCTACCTGAGCGAGATCGGCGCAAGCGACGTCGTGGCACTTACCGCAACGTCACTCGCGGTACTGCCGGAGGGGGGCCGCAAGACCCTCGTGCAACTGTTGCGGGACGTCCGGACCGCTGGGAGACGCGTTGCACTGCTGCTCGGCTCCAACCCGACGCTCTGGTCTGAATCAGAGGCGACGCGCGAGACCGACCGCCTGCTCGGACTCTGTTCGACGTTGTTCGCGGGCAGACGGGAACTGGAGACACTCTTCGGCGCCCTGGCCGGAGACGCGGCCATCGACGCGTTGCACGCGCGCGGCGTCACCGAGGTCGTCATCTGGGACCGATCCGGCGGCACCCTCGCGAGCGCGGGCGAACACCGCGTCCAACGCAAGTCGACCACCCTGCCCGTGCCCGCCAGCCTGGCGGGTCGGTTTCTGGCACACCGACTGGCTGGGGCAGAGATCGAAGCCGCGCTCGATGACGCCCTCTTGCTGAAGCCCTAGGTGTCTGATTCCGCCTCTGCCGCGGCAAGTGCCGCGTCATAGCGCGCGAGTGCGTTTTCCGTCACCCAGTCAGCGTCTTCGGCAAGCAGGAACCGCGAGGTCACAAGCGTCGCGACGCAGTCTGAGACCTCGCGCGCGTACGCTTCACGGTCGGCGTATCTGGCCGCAATGGACGGACGCGGATCGGCCGACGCGGCGCGGTCTGCTTCATCCGCCGCGAAAAACCGGGTGAAGCCCGCAAAGATCGCCGGCTGGTCTGGCGCGCCCGCGGAAGGGTGCCGGGGATTCCAGCCCGTATGACTCCCAACCGGCACGGCGATGTCGGGCAGGCGAATGCCCGCTCGCTCGTTGAGGTCGACGTCAACGTCCGACACGAGCGCCGCATACCGTTCGTATTCGAGCGGGGGAAGCTCATCGCCAATGCCGGCATCCGCCCGGGAACCCAGTTCGAGGCGCCGCAGCACGGGGAGCTTGTCAGGATCGAGCAGCGTGGCATTAGGTAGCACGCGATACCGCTCGAGTACCTCCCCGCGGGAGACGAGCGTCCCGTCGTCGAGGCGGGGTACGACGTCTTTCGGGGGCTCCTGACCGTCACGTACCCATGCCGCCAGATTTGCAAATGCCGCACGTACCAGTGGCGCGAACACCACGACGTTCAGACCTTCAGCGACCCGGATACCCAGGGGAAGCTGACGCAACTGTTTGCCGCCAATCAGCAATCCGCCAATATGGTGGGTGCCCGCAAAGAGGTAGCGCCTCGTATCGGGATGCTCAGGCAGGTCCGCGGTGCCGTCCGGTGTCACGTGGATGAGCGCCGCGTCGCCGCGCCAGTACTCCCATGAGGTGTTGGTGAAGAACACCTTCGGCATGCAGCCATCCGCCTCAGGACGGCTGAACAGCCCATCGGTCTCGCCGGTAACCGGGTCGCGCAGGACGTCGCCCGCGAACGGGAACCGTTGCCCGAAGGACGGGACGGCCGCCACCGTTGGCTGCGCAAAGCGATGGTTGAAGTCACCGCGCTGGCCGCCCGCAATGTGCACGAGCACCCCGTCGAACACCTTCCGACCGTCCTCACCTCGATTCATACCAACGTGGAGGAAATGCCGCAGCACCCGCCCTGTCTGCGAAACCCCGAATCCGAAGAGCCAACGCGCACCCCCGGCGCGACGCCACGCGGCACAGTCCCGGATTGCGACAAGACCGAGGCCCACCACGGGCACCCGCGACGTCTCGTAGACGAGTTGGTAGATGAGACCAGCTTCGAACCCGCCGTCCAGCATGATGTGAACGGCGCTCGGTGTCGGGATGCCATCCTTCACGCTCGCAAACCGCCAGTCGGCGCGTGGCACTTCGCGGGGCTCATCATCCTCGAAGCCGCGGACCAGGAGCCTGCTTCGTTCGCTCTGTGGGTCGAGCACCGGGTACGAGGGTTGCTCCTGACCGAGGCTGATGAGTCGAAGCGATGGCACCGCACGATCCGGCCGCAGTTCGACCATCACCTCACCCGTTGCGGGCTGATCACCGTCCAGCGCGTCGGGCACGTCGATGCGCATTGCATGTTCACCCTGCGCATCCCACTGCCAGCCGATCGAGACCAGCTCGATTCCCTGATGCAGTAGCCAGGCGTCGCCCGGTTTGAGGGTGTCGGCAGGCTCGAGCGCAACGACGCGGTGGAAACTGCGCGCGATGAGACGATTCCCGCGGTTCGGGACCTCGATAAACGCGGATTCGGCCGGACCGTCAGCCGGTGTGATCAGCGTGAGGTCCGCGGCATAGTGAACGCGTCCGGCGGCATCCCGCTGCGCATTCCGCAGATCGACAATCGCTGTGTTGGCGGGATCTTCCGGGTCGACGCTACCGTACAGGCGGCCCTGCAGCAGCCGATAGGCGCGCCCGGAGAACTCCTGCCCTCCGGCGTAGGGTTCGTCGTTCAGAACCTCGAAGCGTTCGATCAAAACGGGACCCCCGGCTCAGTCTTCGGCCGCGTCCTTGTAGTTGTAGATGGCGACCAGATTGCGCCCTTCGCCCACGGCGGCCTGCAGCGCCTTGACGACGTTCTACATCATTTCCGGAACCTCTTCGGTGCCGGGGTAGGAAGTAATGCCCGTCGTCGCGGTGATTTTGACCGTGTCTTCCTCATTGACCTGGATCTGTGAAATCAGCTGCCCGATCCGATTGATGATGGACACCGCGTCCTCTTCGCTTGCACTCGACAGGACGACCGCAAAGCGCTCGGCCTCCAGTCTGATGAAGCGAGAAGACTGCATGGTGTCCGATTCGTTTTGCCTGGACGGAAAGCGGAGGATCATAATGGTATCCCTCTGGCGATCCAATTACCCGGCCCTGACAATGTTCTTTCTCCTCGTTGCGCTGCTGTTCGGCGCGCTCGCATTCAACGTCCACAACCCCGTCCTGCACCGGCAGAAACTGACCGTCCCGAGTTTCGTGGCGGGCTGGCTTACAGGTGAGCTCGCGCTTCACGCCATCGCACTCCAGGCAGTCATCGTGCTGCTGTTCTACTCTGAGGACGCCATCGAGGGGTTTACGGGTTCACTTGGGATGCTGATCGTCCTGGGCGGCTGGCTTTCCCTGTGGCGGTTCCATCGCGATGCCGCCGAGTTGCCACGTTCGCTCGGGGCCGCCCTCGACGCGGGGCTCGGACCGGACTGGCGGAGCGAACTCAGTGCGGACACCCGCGCCGGTTTCGAGACCCACCTCGACACCCGCGCACACGCGCTGCCGTTTCAGCCGGTCNCGCCTGCCNTCGAGGTCATCAAGAATGTGCCGTTCGGGGATTANGGGCAGACGCTCGACATCTATCGGAAACGCGGCGCCGACCTGAAGAACGCGCCGGTGCTCCTGCAGATTCATGGCGGCGCCTGGACGGAAAACCTTGGCAGCAAGAACGAGCAGGCCCTGCCGCTGATGAGCCATATGGCCGATCGCCACGGCTGGATCTGCGTCGCAACGTCGTATCGGTTGTCGCCAACGGCCACGTTCCCCGAGCACATCGTTGACTGCAAGCAGGCNCTGGTCTGGATCAGGGATCACATCACCGACTACGGCGGCGACCCGGATTTNGTCGCCGTCACGGGTGGTTCGGCCGGCGGACACCTGTCCTCACTGCTGGCGCTGACGCCGAACGTCCCGGCCTTCCAGCCGGGGTTCGAAGACCGCGACACCAGCGTCGTAGCCGCCGTGCCTTTTTATGGCATGTACGACTTCGTGGGCGAGTATTCGCTCGACAACAGCAGCGCGCAGGCCTTCATCGAAGACACCGTGATGAAATNCCGGGTCGCNGACGACATCGAACTGTTTCGCCAGGCATCTCCACTGCACAACGTGAGCGCGGACGCGCCGCCATTCCTCACGATCCACGGCACCAACGACAGCCTCGTTGCGTTGGCCCANGGCCGCGCCCTGCACGCAAAGCTGCAGGCAGTGTCAGCGCAGCCGTCGGTCTACTTCGAAGTACCGGGGGCCCAGCACGCCTTCGACATGTTCGCCTCCCCGCGCTCAACCTACGTGAAGCAGGCCGTCGCGCAATTCCTGNCCTGGGTCCACGAANCACACACCGGGGCAAAACCACCGTTGCTGGAAGCCGTGGCCGAGGTGCCGTTGNNTACATCAACCNTCGAGGCGNCTGCAACTCCAACAGAGANGCCNGCAACGGAACCCGAGGCGGCCAGCGACCCGGTGGTACAAGACTCAAGGGACTGACNCGCTGGCGCAGCCGGTCAGACCGGCAGCCCTTCCGCGGCAACCGACAGTCCGGNCCTTGCCTCCCACCGCCGGGGTTNGACACCCACTGGCGCGGACTCCCGGACACTGCCGGTGGATGCCGGGGTTGGACACCCACAACTGATGGGCCAGATTCCGGCTCACAGATTCAGGCTGGACACCCATGCCGAATCATGGCGCCACCGAAGCCGATTGGACATCCACGGGCAGCAAGCGTAGCCACCCGGCGCAACGAAAAGCGGGGCCGAAAGGCCCCGCGTGATTTTCTTNCCTGGCAGTGCGTTACCGGTTGGGTCCACGCTCCATCGGGTATGGCTGCCAGCGCTCCAGATCGGTGCTGGGCAGCACCGTCGGATTGACGCAGCTCATGGGCCACTTGCCGGAGAGGGCCAGTGCCACTTCACGTCCGACGCGACGGCGCGTTTCCGGCCGCATACGATCAGTGGCGGACGCCGCGTGCGGCGTCAGCATCACGTTGTCCATTTCGAACAGCGGGTTGTCCGCTTCGGGGGGCTCCTGCTCGAGCACGTCGAGGCCGGCTGCAGCAATCTTTCCGGACTTCAGCGCTTCGATCAGGTCCTTCTCATTGATCGTCCCGCCGCGGCCGCAGTTAATGACGCATGCGGTGTCTTTCATCGCATCGAACGCCGCTGCGTTCAGCATCCCGCGTGTGCCTTCGTTCAGGCCGGGGTGAATCGACAGGTAATCGGAACGCTCGAACAGTTCCTGTTTGGAGACAGGCTCGACACCTTCGCCCGTCATCTTGAGTTCCGAGATATATGGATCGTGCGCAATCACATGGAAGCCGAACGGCTTCGCCCTGCGCGCAACCGCGCGTGCCACGTTGCCGAAGGAAACGAGACCCAGNGTCTGACCCCAGAGCCGCGGAATCTCGTTGAGCACCGGACGCCCCTTGAACCAGCGTCCGTCACGCACCATCTGGTCCATGAGCTTCAGGCGACGCGCCGTCGCGAGGAGCAGCGACATCGTGTGGTCGGCCACTTCCTCAATGAACACGTCGGGCACGTTCGTCACGACGATGCCGGCTTCCGTTGCTGCATCAACGTCAACCATATCGACGCCCACGCTCGCGACGCCAATGATCTTGCAGTTCTCGAGCCCGCTGATTATCTGCTGGTCGATGCGAATGCCCCAAGACGTGATGATCGCGTCGGCATCCCTGGCGCCCTGGATGAACGAGCCTGGAGAGCTACCGTCCACTTCGATGATTTCCGCCACGGAATCGAGCGCCTCGAGTTCAAGCGAATAGCGTTCGCTGACCGGAGCCTCGTGTGCAACGGGCGGAAGCTGCACAGCAACCTTTTTCTTGCTCATTCTTGTGTCTTCTCTGTTGTGGATTGTCTCGTACCGCACGGGAGGCGTACTCGCGCACGGCTCCGGCTCGAACCGACGCGCGGAGGGCAGGCGCCGGGCCACGCATTATAGGTGGGTTGATCGCCGCGCGCAGCGACGACGTACAGCGGCAGCGCGCCGGGAAGATCGAGCGACAGCCGTGTCGCCTCGGTGGCGCCGCCCAGGCACCCCGTTTATGGTGGTTCGTCAGCCGCACACACGGAGTCCGAACATGCAGACATGGCGCGTAGGGAATTGCACGGTCACCCGCATTGAAGAACTGATCGGGCCCCTCTTCGATCCCGTCCAGTTCTTCCCGGACTACGACCCGGACGTCTTCGCCAGCCACCGGNAATGGCTCTATCCACACCACGCCGACGAGGCGAGCGGCAACATCATCTCCAGCATGCACTCGTGGCTCATCCAGACGCCTGACCACAACATCCTCGTGGACACCTGCATCGGCAATGACAAGGACCGCATGCCGTTTCGCGACTGGCACGCGATGCAAACGCCCTGGCTCAANAGGCTGCGGGGCACGGGCGTCGCACCGGAGGACATCGACTTTGTCATGTGCACACATCTGCACGTCGATCACGTCGGTTGGAACACGGTCCTTCGCGACGGGCAATGGGTCCCGACGTTTCCGAACGCCAGTTACGTCTTCGCGGAAGCAGAGTACGAGTTCTGGAAAGCGCAGCGCCATGCAGAAGATCCCGACGGCTTCCACCGGGTCGGCAACAAGACCTTCGATGACAGCGTCTTACCAGTCATGGGGCTCGCCCGACTGATTTCGGGAGAAACCGAACTCATCGATGACCTGCTNCGCGTCACACCCGCGCCGGGTCATACGCCGGGCAGCATCACAATTTCACTGACCACACAGGCGGATCGCGCGCTGTTCACGGGAGACATACTGCATCACCCAATCCAGGTCTATGAGCCAGAGTGGAACAGCGCCTACTGCGAGATACCCGATCAGGCAATCGCGACACGTCGCCATGTGCTGGAGCATTGCTGTGAGCACGGCAGTCTTGTGCTGCCAGCGCACTTCGGCCCGTCATTCGCCGGGCGCGTGAATGATGGCCGGGCGCGTGAATGATGCGGCTCAAGGATTTGCGTTCGAGTTCGTGGAAGGGTGAGCGNCTTAGTCCTCAGGCGGCTCATAGGCGGGGTCGAGCACTTCAAAGAAGCTCTGTAGCATCCGATAGGTCAGTCCCCAGACGATCTCGCCATCAACACCGTATCCNGGAAAGGAGCGATGTTTATCGAACGACGGGAAGACACGTGACGTCAGGTTCGCACCGGTATGCATCGCAACGAGGTCTCCCCAGTGCACGTTGGCCACCTCGTGGCTGAAGGTCAGCTCCGGCTCGTGCGTCTCGAGCACGTACAGGAATGGTGACACCACCATTTCGATACGCGGGTTGGCGCGGACCTGATTCAGACGCCCGATGTAANGCGCGTGTTCATCGAGATCAAGGCCGATCTCTTCCCATGTCTCCCGTTCTGCTGTGTGCCGCAGATCCCGGTCATCAGCCTCCCGGTGACCCCCGGGAAACGCCATGTCTCCGGACCAGGGGTCCCCGTCTTTTGAGGCACGCTTGATGAAGAGCGCCTCTGTGCCTGATGCGCCCTGGCGCAAGACCGCTGCCACGGCCGCCTCTCTCGTCGTAGGTGTCGTGGCATAGAGTTCCACGTCATGCTCCCCCACCTGACGCGTGATGTGCTCAATGCTGAGTACTGTCATTGCCGTACCTTCAGTTGGCCATGTGACGCATGTGCGCCGCGGGAGCGTGATGCACCTAATGTTGTCACAGCATCGCCCGGGAACGCCCTTCAATTGCTCGGGTCAAACGCCACGGGTAGAGTTTTGCGAAATCCCGGGCCGCCATGTGACCCACCCGACGCGCGCTGGGTGGAACGACTGCCGGGTCGGGACGACCCAACACATCTTTTGAAGTGGATCCTNATGGTGCGTGCAGCTTGTGACTCAGTGATCTATCACTCAGCCATTTTCAAACAGCGCTCCAGCGCCGTGCGGAGCACCTTAACACTGATTCTCGCGCTGCTGTCTCTTGCCGGCTGCACGGTGAATCCTGTGACCGGTCAGTCCGAATTTGCCCTGATCGGCGACGAGGCAGTCATTCAGCAAGGGGTCGCTGCCTATGCTCCCCTNCAACAGCAGGGCGGCGGGCTCTACACGGTCGACCCCGCGGTGACCGAGTACGTCCAAGGCATCACTATCCGGCTGACTGAAGTCAGCGACGCCCCTCTCGATTACGACATCGTCGTGCTGAACGACTCGACACCGAATGCCTGGGCCCTTCCGGGCGGCAAACTGGCCGTCAACCGGGGCCTGCTGTTGGCGCTCGAAAACGAAGCTGAACTTGCGGCCGTCATCGGCCACGAGATCATCCACGCGGCCGCCCGGCACGGCGGCCGCAGGACCAATCGGAATCTGGTCCTGCAAGGGCTCATCATGTTCGCGGACGTGGCCTCCGAAGAGTCGGAATTCCGCGACCAGCTCATGGGCGGCGCCGGCACGGCGGCCCAGGCCATCTCCCAGGGCTACTCGCGCAGCGACGAGATGATGGCGGACGAGTACGGCATGGAATACATGCGGCGCGCCGGATACGACCCGGCCGCTGCCGTCGCCNTGCAGGAGAAGTTCGTGGAACTGTCGGGGGATCACCGCAGCAACTTGCTGGACCGGCTGTTCGCGAGCCATCCACCGTCACGTGACCGGGTTCGCCGCAACCGCGAAACGCTTGCCCGTCTCGGCAGCGGCGGGGAGATCGGCCAGACGCGATATGAGAAAGCACTCGAATACCTCCGCGCGAAGCAGCCTGCATACANCGCCTTCGACCGCGGGACACAACTGCTGGCGGCGGGTGAGTACGACGCCGCCTTTGCATCGGCACGCCGGGCGATCAGCCTCGAACCCAAGGAAGCCCGCTTCTACGGACTGATGGGTGAGATCCACCTCGCTCGCGGCCAGTTCCGCGACGCGCACCTNTCGTTCGACAGCGCTCTGAAACGCGACGATGCGTTCTATCTCTACTATCTCGGGCGCGGCCACGCGTACGCCGGTTTGGGGCAGCAAACCAACGCACGCAACGATTTTCAACGAAGCGGCGAACTGCTGCCCAACTCGGACGCCAGCAGCGGTCTCGGTCGTTTAGCCCTCGCCGCCGGCGACGTCGCCGAGGCGAAATCGCGATTCCGGCAGGCCGTGCAACTGGGCGGCGACAACGGCGAAGCGGCGCAGGCGTTTTTGCGTCTGGACATCGCCGACGCGCCGGGCACCTACATCCAGACCGTCGGCTCGGTCAGCCCGTCGANCNGGGCCGTGATCGGACTGATTTCGAACCGCACTGACCTTGCCATCGCAGACGTCGTGATCGAGTTCAGGGCGTTTCGGGACGGACGCCAGATCACCCGTCAGGTGCGGATCCCCAAACTGGCAGCAAAGGGNCGNGTCAGCATTCAGTCCGGCTGGACCTTCAGNGAACAGTCGCCGATTGGCAACCTCAATGTCCGAGCGNTCGCAGCGAGCGTAGACTGACGCTCGGGAAATGGGGGGCCTGGAGGGAATGGGGGCCTGGAAACCCAGANGGGAGACGCTGGACACCCACACGACGAACGGCCTTGGACCGAAGAANGGCCTGGACACCCACACCGCCACGAAGACGATCACTTACGTCGAATCGCAGAAAGGTCCTACAGCACACCGCCTGCTCCGCCCCGCCGGAGAGCTTCTCGAGGCGACGACTGATCAGACCACCCGAGAGCAGACCCGCTACGCCCGTACCGGCTAGCAGCGCCAGACCGAGCAGCAGACTCTCGAGCGAGGCCTCGCGCGCCAGCACCAACNGCACTGATTCCGTNCGCAGGACCGAGATGTGCCCACCCCCGGCAAGCTGGCGCTCCGTGTGCAGTTCAGGCAACGGCGGTTCACCCACCTCACTGTCGACAGTTGATGAGGTGACTCGACCGTCCGTGNCCACCAGCACNACTCGCTCGAGATGGGATGCCATCTCCGCCGTACGGAGTAGTTCGGTCAGGCTGTCGTGCTCGCCCATATGCAGTGCAGCTGCTTCGTACAGCACGTTCATGAGGACAGTGTCCGACTGGCGGAGGCCAATTTCGGCACGTTCGCGGTTCGAGGATGCGGCCAGAAGGATCAGCGCTACCATTGTGACCATCTGCAGACACGCGACGATGAGGGCAATTCGATAGCGAAAGGACACGTCAGCCCCACCCCTGCGCCACGCGCACGACGTCGCGGGTCNGGTCCATGAACGTTGAAACGGGTCCGTTGGCAGTGCTGACGACCGAAAATCTCTCGATCCTGCTCAATCCTGTGTCTCCAGGGCGGCGCGCTCCCTNCAAGCGCCCTAGTCAGGAAGTTTNGACCATCCTTTAGNGATGCTCTGTAACGCACATCCGCCAGGGCAGGCGTGCAGGGCAACTTCCAGGGGTACACGCAATCTCCATACTCAGGCCAGTCTTCCATCCCCTTCGGTGTCCAGCCAAGCTCAGCGTCCAGCCAATCTCATCTTCCATGGGTGTCCAGCCAATCTTTCATTTGTGGCGGCGACGGGCAGGCACTCAGGGACAGCTGGGGTAGGTGCCTGTTCTGATGCGCTATGATCGTTGCCAGCAGCGTGTTCTGAGGGCATCGGATGAATCGTTCCACCTTCATGTCGAGTCTGGACGCCGGGGCACCGCCAGAGGATTCGGGTTCCGCACTCACCGCCCTCTGGCTGGAGAAGCGAGGCNACTGGGATGCGGCACATGACTCCGTGCAGGCCAGCACACCAGACAACTGCTGGGTCCATGCCTACCTGCATCGCCGCGAGGGCGATGCATCGAACGCCGCGTACTGGTACCGCCGCGCAGACAAGCCTGTATGCGACGCATCACTAGACGATGAGTGGGCGTCACTTGTCGACGCCTTGACAGCCTGACCGCACCCGCTCGCCAGATGTCGGAACTGATCTTCCCACCGGGCAAACCCCATCCGCAGTGCCATGCCGCCACCGTCGCGATGACGCCTGCCGGCCTCACCGCGGCCTGGTTCGGCGGCTCATACGAGAAGCATCCCGACGTCGGAATATGGATCAGTCGTCTGCGAGATGGTCGCTGGTCCGTCCCCGAAGAGATTGCTGTCGGACACGACCTCGCAGGTCAACGTGTCCCCTGTTGGAACCCCGTGCTTTGCCAACCCTCCTCAGGGCCGTTGCTGCTGTTCTACAAGGTCGGTGCAACGATTCCGGGTTGGAGCAGCATGCTGCGCACGTCGCCGGACAACGGGGTGACCTGGAGTGGCCCGCGCCAACTGCCGTCGGCCGCATGCGGCCCGGTCAAGAACAAACCACTTGAACTCAGCGATGGCAGCCTGCTTTGCGGTTCGTCACTCGAGCCAACCTGGCAGAACTGGCAGGTCTATCTCAGCCGAACTCCCGACCACGGCGATACCTGGAAGGTCACGGGCCCACATACGCACCCCGCCACGTTCCAGGCGATTCAGCCGTCCCTGTTCGACCCCTCGGGCCTGCATCCCGGGTTGGCGACTCGCACCGGCAACGACCCGGTGCTTGCGCTCTGTCGTACGCGCCAGGGCGTGGTCGGGCGCATGCACTCACCGGACGGTGGCACAACCTGGAGCGGAATGGACCGAACGTCAGTGCCCAACCCGGACTCCGGACTCGACGGGACGACCCTGTCAGACGGGAGGCTTGCTCTTGTCTGTAACGACATTGCGAAGGGGCGCTCGCGCCTCAGCATTCTGGTTTCAGAAGACGGCGAGCGTTTCGACAGGGCCAGAACCCTCGTTGAAGGCGACGGGGAGTATTACTATCCCTCGGTCATTCGCGTCGGCAAACACCTGCACATCGTCTATACCCATCAGCGCACGGCGATCGCCTACGAAGCTGTCGACGAGGCCGAACTGTGAGTGAACAACCCGGAGGCAAGCCGGTTCTGATCTGGGACATCGCGCTCAGAGTGACGCACTGGTCTCTCGTCATACTGGTCAGTGTCTCGATCTACACCGGCCTGACCGGTGGCCTGACCGAGATGGACGTCCACATGCTGAGCGGCTACGGGATTCTCGGCCTGGTCACATTTCGCGTCATCTGGGGAGTTGTCGGACCCCGCCATGCACGGTTCGCGAGCTTCCTGGCCGGCCCGCGAGCCATGCTGGCGCACCTTCGGAGCCTGCCCAAACGCTCGCCCGACACATCGGGCGGACACAATCCGCTTGGAGCGTTGTCGGTCGTCGCGCTGCTGCTCGCCCTGCTCGCCCAGGCGGGAACGGGGCTCTTCGCCAACGACGACATCATGCTGGAGGGTCCTCTGGTGCACCTGATCAGCTACGACCTGAGCCGCGAACTCACGTCGGTCCACAAGACGGTTTACTGGATTCTGGGCGGGCTGATCGGACTGCATCTGGCAGCCATCGCGTACTACACACTGTACAAACGAACACGGCTGATTCGCCCGATGCTGAGTGGCTACAAACGAGGGGTGCCCGCGGAAGCGGCGGTTCGCCACCGCCTGTTGTTGGCAATGCCCCTGGCCGCAGGAGTCGCGGCCGGGGTCTATTGGCTGGTCACCGCGGTCTAGGAGCGGGACGCGACGGCTGACTCAATGCTCTTCGCGGTAGTTGTCTTGGCAGCCTTTGCAGCTACCTCCCAGCTTGCGGAAGGCGGGACCGATCTGTGACATGTCGCCACCCGAGGCCGCCGCAGCGAGGCCTTCGGCCGCTGAGGTGAAGTCGTTCACCCGCTTCTCGAACCCGGCCTTGTCGGTCCAGATCTTGGCCAGCGCCTCGGTCTTGCCTTCACCGCTGCCCTCGGGGAAGACCGAGGGAATCACCTTCGCAATGTCGGCCATGCCCTGGGCGTGCATCGCAAAGTTCTCCTGACGGACCTGCCCGCGCATGATCGCGACCATGGAACTCATGTGGCCACCAACCACCTTGAACGCCCCCTGGCGATAGGCGATGTCGCCCTTCGCATCCGCCAATGCGGATCCCGAGAGTAGTANCGCGGCAACTGCCAGCGCTGCCTTCTGAACCAGTCGATTCACCCTGTCCTCCCGTTGAGGATGCCGTAAGGAAGCGCTGAGTAAATCACACGCGGATTCGTGTTGCTCGTACTGGCTGCCGGTGGGTCTTCAGGTCCCATCATCGAGCACCCCTGGTTGCGCACCCCGAACGTGCCGGACGTACTGCTTGGGACGTACCACGTCTTGCTTGGACACCCGTCTTGCTTGGACACCCAGGTCGGGACCCAGGTCGGTCGGCCGCATGTTGGCTNGCGCCCTAGTCGATGCCCCGCTTCAGCTCGGCTTCAAGGCGTTGCTGACCGATGAGTTTGCCCTGGCGTTTCACAAGATGCTGAACCAGAAGTTCTTCTTCCTGATCGTCGAGATCGTAGAACTCAACCCGCTTCTGGTAGCGGTCCGGGTCGGCAGGGTNGACCGAGCAATCGACGACCTCCGACATGGTGCGTACGTGCAGGTCGGTTGGTAAGAGGGTGNTATCGAGAAACATCTTGCGGCCCGCTGCAATGCGGGTCTCATACCCGAACGACAGACCGCAGGCACTGATGCTGACTTCCTGGATGATCTGATTGCTTCCATACAGATCTCCGGGGCGATCGNGGCTCTCATCCTTGAGGATGCTGAACTTGATGTTGAGCAGTTCGATGGCGCGCGCGAACTCCGGGTTCTGGGTGCGCAGCTTGTCGATAAGCAGTTGGAGCTCCTTTTCGGAGTCCATGATCCGGTCACGCGGACCAAGCCGTTCCTGTCTGAGCGACTTCTGCTGCTCCACCGCCTCGTCGTCCGTCATCACCTCGTAGTGAATGGCGACAACGTCGTCAATTCGAAAGAAGCGCCTGCGTTCATCGTGGTCCATGTGCGTCCCTCGCTCCGTGTCAGAAGATTTCGTCGTCCCGCAGTTCGAACTGCGTTTCGAACTCGGATCGGATTTCGTTGTACAGACCGGGGTCAATCGTCTTCAGCGTATCAAGCTGTTCAGCAACCTCGTCGTCGACGCCCTGCTCCACGACAATCTCGACGCGCCGGTTCTGCGCGCGATTCGCCGGGGTATCGTTGGCAACNCGGGGACGCGTGTCGGCATAGCCNCGCACCGAGAACCGGTCCTCGCGCAACAACTCGCCCTCGAACAGACCGTGGGCGACCGACACCGCCCGGGCTGATGACAGCGCCCAGTTCGAACTGAACGAACGGGTTCTGATCGGCAGCGAGTCNGTGTGGCCCTCAACCGTGACGTAGNCCGGCGTCGAGGCGAGGACCCGCTCGATGACTGCCAGAACCGGCCGGAACTCGTCGCTCAGCCACTGCTCGCCTCCGCNGCTCATTCCAAACGCNCTACTNAGCCATAACTCTTTGTTTTTANNTNTCTNTGCGTCCTNATCGGTCATCCCAGGGCGCCGTCAGACCCGCTTCAGGAAAGTCTAGCAGCGGCTCGGGAATCCGCTTCCGCACGGCCTGAAACGGCGTCTGTCTCCTCTCTTATCNGCAGGTGCCGCCGAGGATTGACCTCCAGGCGACGGAACATTACTGTCAGGCCCCCTTTTCGCAGGGCACACCCATGGCAGAAGCACCGGCCGAGCCGTTTCCGTTCGAAGCCGCGCTCGCGCAGCTCGAGGCGCTNGTAGCGCGCCTCGAAGGCGGCGAACTCTCGCTCGAAGACTCGCTCACCACCTTCGAGGAAGGCATCCGCCTGACGCGGCAATGCCAGCAGGCACTGCGCAGCGCCGAGCAGAAGGTTGCCCTGCTGATGGAGAAGGGCGGAACCGTCCCCTTTGATCCCGAGGACGATGCCGGAGAGTCCTGACTATCTGCGGCGCTGGCAGGACCGGGTCGACGGCACCCTGCGTTCGCTGCTCGAAGCTGGAGCCGCGANTCCGGAGTTCCGCGGCGCGATGCACTACTGCGTGTTCAACGGCGGCAAGCGTATCCGCCCGGCCCTCGTCTATCTGTCCGCTGCCGCATGTGACGTTGATCCGTCGAAAGCCGATCTGCCCGCAGCGGCGATCGAGCTGATCCACGCCTACTCGCTCGTACACGACGATCTCCCGGCAATGGACGACGACGATCTGCGNCGCGGCAAGCCGACCTGCCACAAGCAGTACGACGAAGCGACCGCAATCCTCGCCGGCGATGCCCTGCTCACCCTCGCATTCGAGACGCTGGCCGATCTACCGGCCCGCGGCGTCGATGCCCGTACCGCGCTGGGCCTGGTCGCCGCGATCAGCCAGGCAGCGGGTGCGGCGGGCATGGTGCACGGTCAGGTGCTCGATCTCGCCGCCGAAACGCAGCAGCTGGATCATTCGGAACTCGTCACGCTGCACGCTGCTAAAACCGGCGCACTCATCACCGTCAGCACGGTCGCCGGCCCGATGCTTGCCGGCGCGGACCCGAAGGAAGCGGCGTGCTTCCGGCGTTACGGCCAGGCCATTGGCCTCGCGTTCCAGATTCAGGACGACATCCTCGACGTGACCGGAGACCCGGCCGTGACCGGCAAACCGTCCTCAGATCAACGCAATGAGAAGGCAACGTTCGTATCGATCCACGGCCTCGACGGGGCCCGCTCGCGTCTGGATGACACCCTCGGCGCAGCGCACGACGCGCTGACCCCGCTCGACAACCGCGCAGCCGACCTCCACGCGCTCGCCGACTTCATCGCAAGCAGGCAGTGGTAGGGCACTATCGCGAACGTCTGCGCTTGATGAGGCCCCGGCGCCTAGTCCGGGAGCCGGCCCGGCAGTAGAATTGGCCGCGTATCACACGGGAAACACAGTTCCCCACCCATGTTCGAAGAAATCCCGCTCACCCGACCTGAAACACCACTGCTCGACCGGATCAATTCGCCGGCCGATCTGCGTAATCTGAACGAGGATGAACTGCCCCAGCTCGCACACGAACTGCGGCACTTCCTGATTTACACAGTTGGGCAGACCGGAGGGCATTTTGGCGCCGGTCTCGGCGTCATCGAACTGACGATCGCGCTGCACTACGTCTTCAACACACCTCACGATCAGCTGGTCTGGGACGTTGGCCACCAGACCTACCCGCACAAAATCCTGACGGGCAGGCGCGAGGCCATGGGAACCCTGCGGCAAAAGGAAGGGGTCGCTCCCTTTCCGGTCAGAACCGAAAGCGAGTACGACACGTTCGGCGTCGGCCATTCGTCAACGGCGCTGTCCGCGGCCCTCGGCATGGCGATCGCCGCGCGCATGAAGCACGAGCAGGGTGAGGAGCCCGCCCGCCGCGCGGTGGCGATCGTGGGCGACGGCGCCATGACCGCCGGGCTCGCTTTCGAGGCGCTCAACCACGTATCTGACGTGGGCGCCGACGTGCTGGTCGTGCTGAACGACAACGCCATGTCCATCTCCCGCAACGTTGGCGGGCTGGCCAAGTACTTTGCACGGGTGCTGTCGTCGCGTTTGTACCTGTCGATGCGCGAAGGCAGCAAGAAAATCCTTTCGCAGATCCCCAAGGCGTGGGAACTGGCGCGACGCACGGAAGAACACATGAAGGGCATGGTCGTGCCGGGGACCCTGTTCGAGGAACTGGGCTTCAACTACATCGGTCCCATCGACGTCCACGACATGAAGAGTGTCGTCAACACACTGCAGAACATGCGCGATCTCCCGGGCCCTCAGTTCCTGCACGTCGTGACCCAGAAGGGCAAAGGTTACGGCCCGGCCGAACAGTCCCCCGTGGGCACGCACAGTCTCTCGAAGATCGAACCAAAGCCTAGTGTGAAGCCCGCGGGCGCCAACCGTCCGTCCTACAGCAACGTCTTCGGCGCCTGGCTGTGCGACATGGCGGAACAGGACCCGCGCCTCGTCGGCATCACGCCGGCAATGCGCGAGGGGTCAGACCTCGTGACATTCTCGGAGCGTTTCCCGGACCGCTACTTCGATGTCGCGATCGCCGAGCAACATTCCGTGACGCTCGCTGCAGGGCTCGCGACACAGGGCGCAAAGCCGGTCGTCGCGATCTATTCGACGTTCCTGCAGCGCGCATACGATCAGCTCATCCACGACGTGGCCATCCAGAACCTGGACGTCACGTTCGCGATCGATCGCAGCGGGCTCCTGGAAGACGGCCCGACGCACTCCGGCGTGTTTGACCTGTCCTTTCTCCGCTGCGTCCCGAATCTGATCGTACTCGCCCCGTCAGACGAGAACGAAACGCGACAGATGCTCTACACGGCCTATGCTCACGAGGGCCCTGCAGCCGTGCGCTACCCGCGCGGACAAGGTCCTGGCGTCGACATTGCGCACGACATGGAGGCGCTGCCGCTGGGCAAGTCGCGCACGATCCGTTCCGGCACCGGCGTCACCATTTTGTCGTTTGGTTCCATGCTGACGCCCGCGAAAGCTGTCGCGGATGCGCTCAACGCGACGCTGATCGACATGCGCTTCGTCAAACCCATCGACGCGCAAGCGGCAAGCGTCGCGGCGGTGGAGCACGACCTCGTCGTCACACTCGAGGAAAACGCCCTCGGCGGCGGCGCCGGGTCGGCGGTTGGTGAAACCCTGCACCTCGCCGGCATCACGACGCCCGTTCTGCACCTTGGGGTGCCCGATGCGTTCGTCCATCAGGACAAGCCTGCCAACATGCTCAAGGAGTGCGGGCTCGACGCAGAAGGGATCGAAGCTTCGATCCGCGCCCGACTAGACGACCTGTCCGGACCCACGGCGAGCGCCGAGTCCGGCTGAGACGACTGCCCGCTGCCCGTGACGCGTCACCTCACGGGCCGTTCAGGAACACGTCGGCAGGTTCCCGGCACGTCGGGCGCTCGTCTCCGCACGACCACGCCAACCCCGGGGATACGCGTTACTCTGCGCTCGCGGCACCGTATCGAGGAGACCAGATGACCGCCTTCTGCACGAAGCAGGACCTGTTCGAGGCACGCACCGGTGGCTATCACGTCTATCGCATCCCGGGACTCACCGTGACGCGGAACGGCGTTGTACTCGCGTATACGGAAGCCCGTCAGGGACGCGGCGGCGACTGGGATCCGATCGACATTCGCATGCGGCGCAGCGAAGACGGGGGCCTGACCTGGGAGCCGCCCTTCACGGCCATCGATCATCGTGACTTCGACGCGGAACAGCCTGTCAACAACTTCAACTGCATTGCGAGCAGCGACACGGGCGACGTCCACGCTGTGTTCTGCCAGGACTATGCCCGCGCCTACTACACGAGAAGCACGGACGACGGGCAGACCTGGCAATCGCCCGTCGAGATCACCGACGTCTTCGAGCAATTCCGTGAGCACTACCCCTGGCGCGTCATCGCGATTGGTCCAGGGCACGGCATCCAGCTCACAACCGGGCGCCTCATCGCTCCGGTCTGGATGTCGGACGGCAGCAGTCAGGAGTTTGGCGCGGACAAGCGCGGGCATCGCCCGAGCGAAGTGGCCGCCATCTACAGCGACGATTCGGGCGCAACATGGCATGCGAGCGACATGATCGTGCGGAACGAGCCGCGCTTTCGCCACCCGAACGAAACCTGCGTCGTCGAACTGAGCGACGGAACCGTGCTGTTCAACAGCCGAACCGAGTCACACCACCATCGACGCATTGTCACCACGAGCCCCCACGGGTCGGGTCAGTTTTCCGAACCGCGCTTCGACGAGGCCCTGCTCGAACCGATCTGTTTCGGGAGCATCGTGAGCGTCCCGGGTACCGGCAACATACTGTTTGCCAATCCCGGCGTTCTCGAACGAACGATGCCGGGAGGCCCAAAGGATCGCGGGATCGGGCCCGGGGAGACCGGCCGGATTTACGATCGCAAATACCTGACAATTCGACTGAGTCGCGACGACTGCGCGAGCTGGACAGTTGCCCGTCGGCTCGAACACGGCCCGTCCGGCTATTCCGATCTGACGGCACTGCCCGACGGAACCGTCCTCTGCCTCTACGAGTGCGGACTCGTAGACCGGATGTTCGACGATCGCTACCTGCGACTTGCGCGCTTCAATGTCGAGTGGGTCGAGGACGCAGACTGAATTGCCTGCCCCCCGAAAGTTTGCACCCGACCATTTCGCCTACGGGGTGCCGCACCCGGGATTCTTTGTGCTGAGCCCCACCGGAATCGTCCGGGCGAAGTCGTTCCTCACGGAGTACGACCAGCGTCTCGAGGCACGAGCGTTGCTCGCGATCGCGGACAGCGCGCTCCCGGCCGCTCAGTCCGGTCGCCATCCACCCAACACGTAGCGCAGCCCTCTCGACAGGGCCCCCGGCAATACCGACATATGGGTCTCACCTGCGAACACGTCGCCCGCGATCTCCAGACCCGCGTATACGCGCGCCCGGACTCGGTCTACAAACGCGGGCACCGTGTCACGCTGACCGCGGGGCCAGCCGTGCATCTCGAAATGCCTGACGATCTCCGCCAGCTTCTCCGCGTCAGGCCCTTGCCCGGCCTGCTCCATGAGTCGCGCGCGGCCGTCATCCTCGAGCCCGCCCGCGCTGACGTAGACAGTGGCATCGAGACGGCTCCCGCTTGATGCGAAATCAGACTCCCACCCCCATACCTCTTCGTGATTCGTATCGAATGACGGGCTGCTAAGCATGTAGCCCCGAAAGAGCGATGGCTGGGTCAACATCACCCCCGCGCCGAACAACCCCGCAATCGAGTGGCCAGCAAGAATCCGGTTGTCCGATTCGACCGGGTAATGCGCGTCGATGACCGGAATCAGCTCTTCCACGAGGAACTGCAGGAACTCAGGCCAGCCCGCGTGCGGAACGCTGCGCATGTCTGTCACCGGCGTCGGCATGTGTCACGGCCGCGATTGACCATCATCGCTTCGGCGGACGCATAGCCGATTCCGACGATCAGAGCTGGCGGGACATCGCGCTCGATCATCATGCCGGTGTGCATGGCCATCAGCAGGGGGAAGGATCCATTCCGATCAAGCGCGTAAACCACTGGCAAGCCTGCGCCGGCCGAAAACCAGGGTTTCGCAACGAAGATTCTGAAGGTGTCGTCAACAGAGCGTGAAACGAGGTCGAAGTACTCCGCACCCAGTCCGTTCAGGCCCTGTTTGCCGAACGCCACGGCAAGTTGCAGAAGTCGTCAGTACTGACCGAAGAGGCCGAGGTACTGCGTCAGCAGCTCATCCAACTGGAAACTGAGAAGCCTACAAAACACTGACCCGCGAGCCCGACCGCAACCCGGGGCCTTCGCAGCGCCTGCCGGCCCAACGGCGGGCGCGCCTTGACGCCTCCCTCTACCCTTTCCTATCCCCCTCCTCTTCCCCGCCCTCACCCCCTCCGACTGTCCGCCTTCCGCTTGGTACACTCCGTCTCCCCGCGCGGCTGCGCCCGCCCGGGAACTGAAGCCAACGGAATAAGAAGATGAAACTGCTTGTTGCCAATCGCGGCGAGGTGGCCGTGCGCGTACTGCGTGCCGCTGCCGAACTTGGAATCTCCACAGTCGCGGTCTACTCGAAAGATGACGAATCCTGCCTCCACACCGGAAAGGCCGACGAAGCGGTCGCCCTCGACGGAGTTGGGCCATCGGCCTACCTCGATGCGGGCGGCATGCTGGACGCCGCCCGTCAGTCCGGCTGTGACACGATCCACCCCGGCTACGGCTTTCTTGCGGAACGTGCCGATTTTGCAGCGGCCTGTGCCGGCGCGGAGATCACCTTTGTGGGCCCCTCCGCCGACGCGCTCGCGATCGCCGAAAACAAGGTGCGCACCCGTGAAACGGTTGCCGGTCTCGGCGTGGCGATCGCCGCCGGGACGCCCGCGGGAATCGACGCCGCCGCGGCCGCAACGCTGCTGCAGGAGAATGCCGCCGGGATTGTGTTGAAACCCGTCGTGGGCGGCGGCGGACGCGGCATTCGCGTGGTCCGCGAACCAGCAGAACTCGCCGACGCGCTCGCGCATGCCAAAGCTGAAGCGTCGACCGCGTTCGGCAGCGAGGAGCTTTACGCGGAAGCGCTGCAGACCGGCCGCCACGTCGAAGTCCAGGTCATTGGAGACGCAACGACGCGCGTCTCGCTGGGCACCGTCGACTGCTCGCTGCAGCGCCACTTCCAAAAGCTGGTCGACATAGCGCCCGCACCCGGCCTCGACGCGTCAGTCATCGCTGACCTCGAAGCCGCGGCAGTGAAGATTGCAGACGCCATGGGCCTCACCGGCGCCGCAACGGTCGAGTTCATCGTCCGACCGGACGGCAGTTGGGTATTCAACGAAGTCAACGCCCGTCTCGAAGTGGAGCACGCGACGACCGAAGCGGTCACCGGCCTGGACCTCGTTCAACTACAGCTGCAAATCGCGGAGGGCGCCTCGCTCGACGCGCTTGGCGTAGCCGCCGGCGTGACGCCACGCGGCTTCGCCGTCGGCGCGCGGGTCTGCATGGAAAGCGTTCATCCGGATGGCACGATCCACCCGGAGTCAGGCTCGCTGCAGGTCTACGAGGCGCCGAGCGGCCCCGGGATACGCACGGACGGGTTCGGCTACCGGGGCTATGAGACCTCGCTCTCGTTCGATTCACTCCTCGCTCGCGTGACGGGACATGCCGGGGGCAACAACGTCAGCGGCGCACTGACACGGACCGGGCGTGCCCTGACCGAATTCCGCATCGAAGGCCTCAGCACCAACCTGCCGTTTCTCCGGGAACTGCTTGGCCGTGAAGAGCTGGTACAGGGCGCGTTCGACACCACCTTCGTCGAGTCACAGCTCAGCGCTCTGGCGGGCGCGGCAGAGGGGCGCCTGTTCACCGAACCGGTGGGCGGTGCCCCCGAACTGGGTGACAGCGTCGGCGCCGCCAGCGGCCCCGCCGAAGGTCCCGAAGGCTCGATTGGCCTGCGCTCGCCCATCCAGGGCACGCTCGTCGGCGTCGAAGTGGCAACCGGCGATGAGGTCCGGGTCGGCCAGCTCGTCGCCGTGGTCGAGGCCATGAAGCTGCAGCACGAGATCAAGGCGGACGCGAGCGGCATCGTTGTTGCGGTCTCCATGGCAGAGGGCGATGTCGTTCGCGAGGACTACCCCATCGTCTTCATCAACGAAGCGGACGTTGCCGGGGGCGCCATTGAGGCGGGCGGCGAAGAAGACCCCGATCACATTCGGGGCGACCTGCAGGAAACGCTCGACCGCAAGTTCAACGCCTATGACGAAGCCAAGCCGGATCTCGTCGACGCCTGGCATGCGAAAGGCCGGCGGACCGCCCGGGAGAACATCCTCGACCTGCTCGATGCGGAATCGTTCAAGGAGTTCGGGCCACTGGCCGCCGGGCAGACCGCCGGCGGCGTGGTGATGGGTGTCGGCAGCGTGAACGGCGACACCTTCAGCGACGAGCGGTCCCGCGTCTCGGTGGTGCATTACGACGCGATGACCCCTGCCGGCACGCGCAACGCGCTCGGGGAGTACAAGCAGGACCGGATCTTCGAGCTGGCGAACCGCTACCGGCTGCCGATGGTGCTGTTCTCGGAAGGCATGGGGCGCATCACGAACTACGGGCGCAAGAGTGGCCAGGTGAACATGGACACCAGGATGTTCGCCGAGTTTGCAAAGCTGTCGGGACTGGTGCCGCTCGTCGGGATCAACTCCGGGGAGTGCTACGGCGGCAACGCGGCGCTGCTTGGATGTTGCGACGTCATCATCTCGACCAAAGGCTCGTCCATTGGCCTGACGCGGCCGGATCTTGCGGGGCGCCCCGGCGACTTCGGGCCGGGATCGATCGGCGGCATGGACGCGCAGGTCCCGAACGGGGTCGTGGACGTTCTTGCCGAAGACGACGCTGCCGCGGTCGCCGCCGCCAAACGTTACCTCAGCTACTTTCAGGGACCGATCGAAGGCTGGGAAGCGCACGATCAGCGACGCATGCGGCACATCATCCCGGAAGACCGCGTACGGACCTACAACGTGCGCGACATCATCGAAACCCTGGCGGATGAAGGCTCGGTGATGGAACTGCGGCCGGATTTCGGCATCGGCATCATCACTGCACTCTTCCGTATCGAAGGGCGGTCCATGGGCCTCGTCGCAAACAACCCTGTACACCTTGCCGGCGCCATCGACTCACCCGGTGCCGACAAGGGCACGCGCTTCCTGCAGTTGATGGACGCTTTCGACATCCCTGTCCTCACGATGATGGATTGCCCGGGCATCATGGTCGGCCCCGACCACGAACGGGAAGCGATGGTTCGGCACTGCGCCCGTATGTTCAATGTGGGCGCAAATCTCACCACGCCCATGTTCGGCGTCGTGATCCGCAAGGCGTACGGCCTCGGCGTGCAGGCGATGTGCGGCGCCAGTTCACTGGTGCCGTTCTTCACGGTTGCCTGGCCGACCGCGGAATTCGCCGGCATGAACATCGACGGCGGCGTGAAGCTCTCGTCCCGACGCGAACTGATGGCCATCGAAGATGCCGAGGAACGCAAGGCGGCGTACGACCGAAAAGTCTCCGAAGCCTACGAAAAGGCGCGGGCCGTCAACTCGGGCGGCAACGCGTACGGCATCGACGACATCATCGATCCCGCGGATACGCGCTCATGGCTGATCCGCGGTCTGAAGAGTCTGCCGGCGGCGATGCCCCGCGATCGCAAGAAGCGCGCGCACGTCGACACCTGGTAGACACGAGCAGCCAACACAAGAAAAAGACGAACAACGAACTCCGGACACACTATGAAACTCCTCGTAGCCAACCGCGGTGAAATTGCGATCCGCATCCTGCGCGGCGCGGCCGAACTCGACATTCCAACGGTCGCCGTCTACTCAAGAGACGATGCCCAGTCCCTGCACACTGGCAAGGCAGACGAAGCGTACGAGCTCGACGGGATTGGACCCGCCGGCTATCTCGACGTCGACGCGATCCTCGCGATTGCCCGGCAATCCGGCGCAGATGCCATCCACCCGGGCTACGGCTTTCTCTCGGAGAACGCAGACTTTGCCCGGCGCTGCGAAGCCGAAGGGATCACCTTCATCGGCCCAACGGCTGACAACATCGAACTGTTCGGCGACAAGGCGCGTGCGCGACAGTCCGCGGTCGCCGCCGACGTCCCGGTCACCCGGGGCATCGACCGTGCGGTGTCGGTGGAAGAGGCGCAGGAATTTTTCGCCAGCCTTGGCGAAGGCCGCGCCATGATGATCAAGGCAATTGCCGGTGGCGGCGGTCGCGGCTCCCGGGTCGTGATGGCCGCCGACGAAGTTGCGCAGACCTTCGAGCGCTGTCAGTCGGAGGCGCAACTCGCGTTTGGCAACGGTGACGTCTATGTCGAAGAGTTCATCACCCGCGCACGGCACGTCGAGGTGCAGATTCTGGGAGACCTGCACGGCGGCGTCGCGCATCTCGGGGAGCGTGAGTGCAGCATTCAGCGCCGCTTTCAGAAAGTGATCGAGATCGCTCCTGCGCCCGCCCTGGACCTTGCCCTGCGTGACGAAATCATTGCGGCCGCGGTGCGCTGCGCCGAGAGCGTTGGCTACTCGAACGCCGGAACATTCGAGTTCCTGGTGGATGCTTCGGGAACGGAGACGGACCAGCCGTTTGCGTTCATCGAGGCGAACGCGCGTCTGCAGGTTGAGCACACAGTTACCGAAGAAGTGACCGGTGTCGACATCGTGCAGGCGCAGCTGCGGCTTGCGCAGGGCGCCACGATCGCGGAACTGGGACTCGACGATCCGTCCGTGTCCACCGCGCGCGGCTACGCCATCCAGGCGCGGGTCTGCATGGAGTCGATCTCCGCCGACGGCACCTTCCAGCCTGCTGCCGGGGTACTGTCTGCCTATGAGGTGCCGAGCGGCACGGGCGTCCGCACGGACGGGTTCGGCTATACGGGCTACCCGACAAGCCTGTCTTTCGACTCCCTGCTGGCGAAGGTCATTGCCCATTCGCCATCTTCCGATTTCCGTGCCGCAATCACGCGCACACAGCGGGCGTTGGACG
This sequence comes from Gammaproteobacteria bacterium, assembly GCA_002728675.1. Classification (GTDB taxonomy): domain Bacteria; phylum Pseudomonadota; class Gammaproteobacteria; order Pseudomonadales; family Azotimanducaceae. Next base: position 3,130 of record PBVL01000125.1, on the reverse strand, counting down.
AGTTCAGGATCGAAGGCGTCGACACGAACATCCCGTTCATGCAGGCAATTCTCGAACACGAGGACTTTGCAACCGGCAACGTGCACACGCGGTTCGTCGACGAAACGCTCGACAGCCTGGCGCAGGGATCAGACCGCAGGCGCTTCATTGCACCGGTCAGCGGACTCCCCGGAGACGGCGACGCCGAGTCCGGAGGTTTTGCGGGAGCGCGGGTCGCGGACGCCGCCGACCCGCTTGCGCTGTTCAACCATGACTCTCAGGTCAAGGCCGACGCCGCGGCAGCCGGGGAAGACGCGGGCCCGGAGTCCGTTGCCTCACCGGCGGACGGGACGGTCATTGCCGTCTATGTCGAAGCCGGCCAGGCGATCGGCGAGGGCCAGCCCGTCGCCATCATCGAGTCGTTGGGGCTGAGGCACCTGCTCAAGGCGCCTGCCAACGGGCGGGTTGCGCTCGTGCACGCAACAGGCGGAGACCCCATCGCGCGGGATGCATCGATTGCGGATATCGATACGTCAGCCGATGTTGCGCCGCCCGCAGTCGAGACCGAACTCCCCGGAGACGGCACGCGGTCCGACCTCATCGAACTGAAAGAGCGCAGAAGTCTGATCTACGACGCGGCGCGACAGGACAAGGTCGATCGCCGCCACGCCAAGGGGCAGCGGACAGCCCGCGAAGACATCGATCAACTGCTGGATGCAGGGTCGTTCCGGGAGTACGGACCCCTCGTCACGGCGGGTAGCTGGCAGAAACAGCAGTGGCTGCGCGAAACGACTCCGACCGACGGCATCGTGATGGGCATCGGCTCCGTCAACGGCGACCAGTTTGGCCCGGAGGCCTCCCGCGTCGCGGTTGCACACTACGACTACATGGTCGTCGCCGGGACCCAGGGCGGACGCGGCCACTACAAGCAGGATCGTCTCTTCGAAATGGCGCGCCGCTATCGCCTGCCAATGATCATGTTCGCCGAAGGCGGCGGCGGGCGTCCCGGTATCAGCGGTGGTGAAGCAGCCTCACAACGAACCTCCGGCCCCGGCGTCACGGGCGCCGACGCGATCGACAAGGCCGCGATGCAGGGCGGAGGCGTGGGCATGGATACCTTCACGTTCACCGAATTCTCCTTCCTGTCCGGCCTCGTGCCGATGGTCGGGATCAACTCGGGCCGATGCTTCGCCGGCAACACCGCGCTGCTGGCCTGCTGCGACGTCATCATCGCGGCGGCCAACTCGACGATCGCCATGGGCGGCCCCGCAATGATCGAAGGCGGCGGACTTGGGATTTACACACCTGAGGAAGTCGGACCGATGTCCTTCCAGGTCCCCAACGGCGTGGTCGACATCCTGGTCGAAGACGACGAAGCATGTGTCGAGACTGCAAAGAAGTACCTCTCCTACTTCCAGGGCACGACGCAGGCCTGGAGCGCCAGTGATCAGACTCCGCTGCGACACATGGTTCCCGAAGATCGTGATGGCATGTACGACATGCGCGCCCTGATCGAAACCTTGGTCGACGAAGGCTCGATCCTCGAGATCCGTGAGGCGTTTGGCCCGGCCATCATCACCGCGTTCATCCGCATCGAAGGTGTGCCGATGGGGCTCATCGCAAGCAACCCGGAACACTTCTCCGGTGCGATCGACAGTGACGCCGCGGACAAGGCTGCCCGTTTCATGCAGCTCTGCGACACGTTCGACATCCCGCTGCTCTCGCTCATCGATTGCCCGGGCACCATGGCCGGCCCGGAGTACGAGGACCAGGCGCTCGTGCGTCACTTCGCCCGGCTCTTCAACACAGGCGCGAACATCGACGTGCCCTTCTTCTGTGTCGTGACGCGGAAGTCGTATGGACTCGGTGCGCTCGGCATGTCGGGCGCCAGCTCGCTGACGCCGATGTTCACGGTCGCCTGGCCGACGGCGGAGTTTTCGGGCAATCGTGTCGAAGCGCTGGCGGAGCTTTCCGCCCGCGCAGACCTTGGCGACGACGCAGACGAGGGCGCACTCGAACGCGCATACAAGGAACATCTGTCGACCTACGTCGAGAGCGCCCGCGCCGTGAATTCAGGGGGTACCCACTACGGCATCGATGACGTAATCGACCCCGCCGACACCCGTGACTGGATCGTGCAGGGGCTGCGCAGCATTCCGCCACGGCCGGTCCGGACCGAGAAGAAGCGACCGAGTATGGACACCTGGTAACCCTCGCTTCGTGATCAGGTTCGCGACCAGCCTGACCGCGCGCCCAGTCCAACAACGCTTCCACCAACAGCGGGGTCGCACATGAAGTATTCGGTTGCCTTTGCATCGCAGGTCGACTCATGGAAGTGGGTCAGGCGCGCGGAAGAACTGGGATTTCACGCGGCCTGGTTCTACGACACACAGTTGCTGAACCCGGACGTCTTCATCTGCATGGCCCTCGCCGCGCACGAGACCACGACGATCCGACTCGGCACCGGGGTCCTCGTGCCGAGCAACCGGATCGAGCCTGTCGCCGCCAATGCCCTCGCCAGTCTCAACCGCATTGCGCCGGGCCGCATCGACTTTGGCATCGGCACCGGCTTCACGGCCAGGCGCACCATGGGCCTCGGTGCAATCCCGCTCGCCGACACCCGGCAATATGTCGACCGGGTCCGAACGTTGATGCGGGGCGAGACCATCGAATGGGACTTCGAGGGCCACGCCCGCAAGATCCGCTTCCTCAACCCTGACGTGGGTCTCATCAACGTCGAGGACGACGTGCCCCTCTGGTTCTCCGCATTCGGGCCAAAGTCCAAACAGCTGACCGCCGACCTGAAGGCCGGATGGCTCAACTTCGGCACCCAGGGCGCAGCCAAACAACTGGAGGAGATGCGCGAGTGCTGGGCGAACGCGGGTCACGCGCCGGCCGACCTCGAAGCGAACCTGTTCTTCCTGGGCGCGGTGCTGACCGGCGACGCCGCCACCGACGACGCGAAGCTGATGGCCGAGGGTGGCCCGGGAGCCGCGCCGATGTTCCATGCGTTTGCGGACACGGTTGGCGCGATGGGAGGCCGGGGGGTGCCCGAAGGTCCGCTGGGTGAGATCGTCAACGCATATCTCGAGATCCACGAGACCTACGAGCCGGCCGACCCCCGCTACCTCGCCAATCACCGCGTACACCT
>PBVL01000124.1 GCA_002728675.1 Gammaproteobacteria bacterium | reverse complement strand
CAGGCAGGCGTTGGAGAAAGAACTGGACCGATACCGGACGGTTGTAGAACTTGCCGCTGAGCGCCGGCTGTCACCGGCTTTCGTCTCATGACGCGTAAGGTGTCGATTCGTCGGTATTGCCGCGTCTATGCACGGCTCGTGCAGCTGTATCCGCGTGAGTTTCGTGAGTGCTTCGCTGCGCCGATGGTTCAGACCTTCGAGGACGCGCTGCGTGAGGCTGAAGCAGGACCGTTTGTACCGTCTTGCGGAATGTTCGCGGAGACGTTCCTGCACATCATCAGGGAGAGGCTGACCATGCACAGAAGACAGCTCGTTCGCATACTGCTCGTCACCGCGGCAGTTCTTGCAGTCCCGCTCGTCGCGATGCAGTTCAGCGCCGAGGTCAACTGGTCTCCCGGGGATGTTCTGATCGCCGGCCTGATGCTGATCGCGGCGGGAACGGCCTATGAGTTCGTCGCGGGGCGGCTGAGGCGCGAAACGGACGGGGTGGCCAACACTCCTTACCGCGTGGCGGGAGCCCTCGCTGTGTTGGGTGCCCTCGCGCTGGTGTGGATCAATCTTGCGGTCGGAATCATCGGCAACGAAGGTGACGCGGCGAACCTCCTGTACGTTGGCGTGCTGATCGTGGGGCTCATCGGGGCCTTGTCCGCCCGGTTCGAACCGGCCGGGATGGAGCGCGCGCTCTGGGCAACAACTGCCGCGCAGGCCCTGGTGACCGGGGTTACCGTCACGCTGATTTCGTCTGACGGGCCGACGCTGGCCATGAATGGGGGCTTCGTTCTGCTTTGGGCCGCTGCCGCGATGCTCTTCCGTGCCGCGCGGCCCGCGGTTGCGCGGCCTGCGCGGTGACGCTCCCGCCGCAAGTGCGTTCTTGCTGACGTTTCGTTAAGGTTGGCAGCGCTGTGCGGGCAAACCGCGCCACCTTCAGACGTTGCAGACAAGAACGATGGATGCGAAAGCACTGATACTCGAGATCTTCCGGGAAACCGATTTCATCAACGAGTCGGTCGACTGGGACGACGGGTCAACGGGTCAGGCGCGGCAGTCCATTGCCGCCATCAACAAAGCCTGCAGCGCGTTTCTGAATGGTCAGGATGTCGACGAACACGTCGAGAAGTTTCTGCGCAAGCAACTCGAGGAAGATGTTTACGAGGAACTGGAGATCTGGGGGAAGTTCTCGCCGCCGCCGCAGTTCATTGACCACGGCGACAAGAACCAGACAGATTGATGGTTTGAGCGGGTGATGCACGCGTTTGCGTGCATCACCATCAAACCGAACGGATCAGCCGCGATGGAACTCGCGGATCACCTCACCGGGACGGTTGCCGGTGTGCTCGCAGTTGCGAACGACCACCTGACCTTCCACGATCGTTGCATCATAGCCCGTGCTCTTCACGATGAACCGGCCGCCACCGTGCGGGAAGTCGTTGACGTACTCCGCGTGGTGGGTGGACAGGTTGTCGTAGTCGATCACGTTGATGTCAGCGTGCCAGCCTTCGCGCAGCTCGCCGCGCTCCTTCAGACCCAGGACCTGCGCGGACTTGCCGCTGATCCGGTGGATCGCTTCTTCCAGCGTATAGACACCCTGCTTGCGGGTGAGTTCGCTGAGCAGCACCGTCGGAGAATCCGTGTCGGTGAAGAAGCCCACGTGCGCGCCTGCGTCACCAAGCATCGGAACGACGTGCGGCAACTGCATATACTTCCACTGGTTTTCGAGCGCGCCACCGAACATCCACATGTTGAAGAACTCGCGGCCTTCAGATGCGATGAGACGGTCGACGTACACTTCGACGGGGTCCTTGCCCTCTTCCTTGGCCAACTGGGCGAGGCTCGCCTTGCGGTCAAAGTCGAGGTCAGGCGTGTCGCCGATGCCAAACGGGTGCAGCATGCGGGCGAGACCTTTCAGGTCACCTGCCGCAATCCCTTCCGCGATGAGCGTTTCCCGTGTCTTCGGGTTGCGCATTGCAGCAACACGGTCACCAATCGTCGGCAGCGCCATCAGCTCGCGCCATGCCTTCGACTTCTGGGTAAACGGAGACAACTGCGCCAGACCGAAGAACGCGCCGCTCGGCCGCGTGTGGCAGATGCTGGTGATGCGTTTGCCGTCCTGGTTGCCCGCGTCGAGGAACTCGCTCCAGCGGCCAACGCCGCCGTCGCCTTCTGCGCCTGTACCGCCCGAGAACAGCACCTGGCAGCCTGCTTCCGTGCCGTCGCGGAACATCTGCAGTTCAGTTTCGTAGCGGGTCGCCATGTCATTGGCAGACTGGAACAGTGCGCCACGGCCGCCACCGGCGACAACTGCCTCCTGAATGGCTTTCGTTTCGCGCAGGTCGGCCCAGGTGCCCGGGGTGCAGCGACCGTCGGGTACTTTGTGCTGCAGGAAGCGCGACGTGGAGAATCCAACCGCGCCGCCTTCCATCGACTCCTTGACCATCTGGGCGATGTACTTCAGTTCGTCGTCAGTCGGTTGCGCGCCTTCGTCCATCGAGCGATCGCCCATGGCTTCGTAACGAACCGAGGAGTGGCCAACAAGGCCAACAACGTTCAGCGAGGGCTGCAGCGCCTGGACCGAGTCGAGGTACTCCCCATAGCTCGTCCAGTCCCACGGAAGGCCGTCCATGATCGCGTCAGCCGCGATGTCTTCGACCGCTTCCATGAGTTCGGCCAGGTACCGGCGGTTTTTCGGACCGCAGGGCGCGAAGGTGACGCCGCAGTTGCCGATCAGGGCCGTGGTGACGCCGTGGTAGGACGTCGAGGTCATCATCGGATCCCATCCGATCTGTGCGTCCAGGTGGGTGTGGAGATCCACGAAACCCGGCGAGACCACCTTGCCTGTTGCGTCGATGTTCTCGGCCGCAGTGTCGTTCGAAAGATCGCCAATACGGCTGATGCGACCGTCCTTCACGCCAACGTCGGTCCGCACGCTTGCGGCGCCGCTGCCGTCGACGACTGTGCCTCCCGAGATAATCAGATCATGTTCCACTAAATAGGTCCTCTTGCGTTTTATTGTTGCGGTGAATCAGAACTTAACCGGCTAAGATTAGCAAAGATGGGCGCCGGGGCGTTAGTTTGCCGACAGGCAGGCGGGGGGCTTGCCCAAAGCGCTGTCGTGCCTGGCTTGCCTCAGGCTTGTTCGTGCCCGCGGAGTCTCGGGGGATGAGCAGAAGGTGATCCGGACCGAACAGTCTTCGGTCCGGAGCGCCATCACTCGTCTTGCAGGGGCCTACAGGCCGAGATCGAGCTCGCGCTGGACGAACGCCGTATCACCAATGTTCTCGGGCGCCTTCCAGTTGTCGCGGTTTTCTTCGTAACAGTCGACCAGCTTGTCGATTGCATCCAGTGACAATTCGTCGAGGCGCATACCCGGCGCTTCGTCGACGCCGCCGCCCGCGCGGAACTCGAGCAGTTCGACGCCCGCGGGACCGGCCGTGTACTTGTAGGGCATCCCGTTCGGCAGAAAGAACGTGGAGCCCGGTCCGAGGCGCCGCTTGCCGAGCGTGAGTTCCCCGGCAACGACGTAGTAGAGGCAGTCGCCGTAGCGGGGATGGCTGTGCCGGAACAGTTCGAAGTTCGGCCCGAACCACACGTGAACCAGGTTCATCCCGTTCTCGCCGCCCTGGGCAAAGAGGGGTGTGGTGGCGGCGCCGCCGCGGAAGGCCTTCGCCATGGAGACGATCTTCTCGCGTGTGGCGTCTTCGCCGTATTTCTCGGTCAGCGCGGCGTGCTCGAAATACTTGCAGATGCCGTCTTCGTTGATCGGGGCATCGGGGTTCGGCTGATTGACCCTGGGATTCTCGTTGATCTTGAAAGGCCCCCGCTGCGACACGTAGCCGCGGGTCACGACCTTCAGTTTGGGCTCTTCTTTGCGTTGCTCGCTCATCTCGTTCTCCTGTTCGCCCCGACATCCTAGCGCAGGAGACCCTGTGGGCGGAACGAGTCACCGTCGTCGCGTGACGGGTGTTCTGGTGGCGGGGGCGATCGTCGACGGGCGATCACCAGATCTCCGTTCGAAAGGCACGTACGCGTTGCGCGACCTCCCACGCGAATTTCGGGCCAAACACGCGGTTCATGACAGGAGACATCTGCAGCAGCGTAGCGACGACTGCCCGGTGGTCCAGGTTGGTGGCATAGCTGAAGTAGACGTTCCACAGGCTGCCAGCCGTCCCGGGCGACGCATCGTCGAACCGCGGCGCAAACGATCGGATCACCTCCACCGCGTCGTAGCCGGCTCCGGGAGACGTGCCTGAACCGTCGCCGCCCAGCAACCAGTCGAACACGAACAGCGCGTCGTCGTCGTCAATGCCGTTCAGCCATGCTGATGAAGCGAGGTGTGCCCGGCTGCGTTCGTCCAGGGAGGACAGGGACCCAAGCATCTCCACGACTGATTGTTTCAGCGCTTCACGGCGGTCGATCAGGATGGCTATGACGGCCCCGCCACTTGCATCGGCTTGGCAACCTTGCATAAGAAACCCGAGGAATCGGGTGAGATAGGGNGGCGNGACGACCTCGGCGAGCGGCCGNGCGGCTGCGATCCAGTCGCCGTCGTGCATGCGTGCNTCAGACTCCACTCGCGCANACGCTTCCGCCNCGCGGCCCTCGAGGAACGNGCTTTTCGCCCAGTGGCCGAGCAGGGAAGGGTCGTGCGCGCGGGGCGCAAGCGGTCGCTGGCGTTCCAACAACACCTCGAGCGTCGCCGTATCCAGGTGGGCCAGCGCGCTGGTGATCGGTGAGTCCACGACCAGCGAACATGCCGCGGCCGCACTGCAGTTCGCGACCAACCACGGCCTTGTCTTCACCACCCTGACCGCGCCGGACGCGGCGACGGGGTTCGAGAGATTCCAGTCGATGGTGGGTGAAACGATCGAGACTCCGGTCCTCGTGATCAATCAGGTCTTGCTGAAACGACTGTGCGAGGTGTGCCGCGAGCAGATTGCGCAGCAGGCCGCAGGGACAGACCGGCCGAGGGGGTTCAGAGCGGTTGGGTGTCCGGAGTGTGACGACCGCTACAAAGGCAGGTGTGGCGTCTTCGAGGCGTATCTCTACGAAGGCGACGCGCTGCGACGCATGGGCCGCAGCCTTGCGGACAACGCGGCCCGCAAGGTCGCGGCAGGGATAACGGACTACGAAGAGCTGAAACGACTGGCCCCGTGAGCGCTGCGTAGCGCACCTTCCTGCTCCGGTGGCAGGTCCGGCAGAAACTGCAGCGAGCGATCACAGTAAGATGCCGGCCATGAGAGTCCGTGATCGTCTTCTTATTCCCGCAATAGCGGTCGTCATGCTGGAGATTTACGCGCCAGCCTTTGCGGGCGGCCGTGAAGCCACCGCGTGGCCTCAGGCGTGGTTCGAGCCTGCTCCCAAAGCGAGCGAAGTTGGTCTTACCAGCTTCACGCAATCGCCCGTGCTTGATGGCAAAGGACTTCCTCCGGTTGCCGAACGTTTGCCGGACGACCCGGTGGTCGTGACGCCGCTGGGCGAACCCGGCGTCTACGGGGGCATCGCGCGCATCACAACCAACGAATGGCTCACCTTCCCGAACGTCGAGTCGCCGCTCACGATCTCCGCGGACATGCGCACCTTCATGCCGAACCTTGCCGAGTCCTGGACGGTCAGCCCGGACGGCAAGGTCATCACGCTCAAGCTCCGCAAAGGCCTCAAATGGTCGGACGGCTCGCCGCTGACTTCCGACGACTTCCTGTTCGTCTTCAACGATCTCTGGATGAACGAAGAGTTCACGCCAGTGCCGCCCCGCGAACATCTGGGGGCCAGGGCGGTGAAGATCGATGACCTCACGTTCAGCTACGTCTTCTCCGAGCCGTACCCGCTTTTCGTCAATCGCCTCGCTCACTACGGCAATTTCCTGATCGACTCGAAGCAGTACTACAAGCAGTTCCATCCCAGCTACGTGGACCGGGAAGAACTCTCCGAGCGGATTGCCGACATGGGCTACATCAGTTGGATGGCGTACGTTGAGGCCTCGCGGCGCGGCTCCATTGCGGAGAGCGCCAACGCCCCGACGCTCGACGCGCATCGGATGGTGAAAAGGACCGTCTCCACCATCTACTACGAGCGCAATCCCTACTATTTCAAGGTGGACCCGCTCGGCCAGCAGTTACCGTACATCGACGGAGTGATCTCGGAGGAGGTCGAATCAAAGGAAGTCATCACCACCATGGCCGCCACGGGCCAGCTCGATTTTTCGGCCTTTGAACTGCGCACCCAGGACATCCCGCTGCTGAAACTTGGTGAGAAGACCGGTGCGATCAAGGTGCACGTGTGGCGGCGCCTGCACTCGAGCGACATCGTCATCCAGTTCAACTTCAACACACAGGACGAAGCGCTGGGAGAGCTGTATTGGGACGTCAGATTCCGTCGTGCCCTCTCCATTGCCCTGAACCGGGACGAGATGAATCAACTCATCTACTTCGGCCGTGGTACGCCGCGTCAGGTGACGGCGCACCCGACGAGCCGCTTCCATGTGGATGAGCACGCCACTGCGTGGACACAGCACGACCCGGACGAGGCGCGCCGGTTGCTCGATGAACTCGGGCTGCGCGATGTGACTGGAGATGGCCTGCGCGAATACCCCGACGGCTCGCAACTGACGATCACCGTCGAGTACATCGACTGGGAGACCCCGAAAGGGATCAACATGGAGCTGGTCGAGAGTTACTGGCGGGCGATCGGGATCGATCTGCGCCAGAAGCTGACCGATTCGAACATCCAGACCGCTCGCGCCGGTGCCAATCAGATGCAGATGACCGTATGGCATGCGGACATCGTCACGGACGTGCTGCTGCCGCTCAACCCATACTGGTGGGTGCCGGTCGCCTCCGGCTGGCACAACACGATGTGGAACGACTGGGTGCGCTGGTACCGAACTGAGGGCCGACTCGGCATGGAGCCCCCGCCGGTCATGCGCCAGCTGCAGGACTGGAATGACCAGATGCGCTTCACGATGGACGAGGACGAGCGCACAAGAATCGGCAAGCAGATTCTCAAGAGCAACGCGGAGAATCTCTGGACCCTCGGCGCGGTCGGACTCGCGCCCCATCCCATGGTCGTCAGCTCCCGGCTGCGCGGGGTACCGCACGACGGGATCTGGGGCTGGGACAACCGATGGACGCTCTCTTATCACCCGAGTACGTGGTACTTCGAGGGCGGGCGTACGCACTAGCTGGAGAAAGGGAGGGCACAACGAGAGGACGTGTGTCTGGCCTCGCGTGGGGGAACTCATGTGGGCAGATGGGTCGCGAGCCGATAGCCCCCACCCCAGCACGCCCAGCTCGGCAATGATGATGCCGAGCGTGCCGACGGCACGCCCAATGACCTACCGATCGGCGACCGGACTGTGCACGCCTGACCCCGTGCGCCGCAAATGGCGATAAAGCGCTTCGACCACGTTGCGGCTCAGGAACCAATTTGCACGGCAGTGAGGGTATGGTGCGACAGATACCTGAAAGCGGCCTCGACCACGGCGGTTTCCCACGTACTGAATTTCTTTTCGTCTATTGATCAAGAGGACCACCATGACGCCACCCGATCGACTTCGAGCCCTGCTCGCAGAACCTGACTTCGTCCCCATGCCCGCGGTCTGGGACGGGCTCACCGCCAGGATGACCGCGGGCGCGGGCTTCAGGACGGCGTTCCTGTCAGGTTCCTGCGTGTCCGCCAGCCGGCTGGGCGGACCGGACCTGGACCTGTTGTCGTTCGCCGAGATGTTCGACTCGTTCAGCCTCGCGCGGGCCGCAGCGCCCGACCTGTTGCTGCTTGCGGACTGCGATCACGGCTACGGCAATGTGATGAACGTGCAGCGGACCGTGCGGGCTTATGGCCTTGCCGGCGCCGCGGCGGTGCTCATCGAAGACAAGGTCACACCGCGGGCCCTGACCTCAGCGGGCAAGCCCACCATTTCCCGCGATGACGCCCGCATGAAGGTGCGCGCGGCCGTCGAGGCGGCGAAAGAATCCGGCGTGCTCGTGCTGGCCCGCACCGATTGCCGTCCGTCGCTCGGCATTGACGAAGCTGTCGCCAGAATCGAAATGTACGTCGAAGAAGGCGCGGACATTCTTTTCCTCGACTCGCCGGCAGATCGCGAGGAGATGAAGCGCGCGACCGCCGCCGCTGCCGGACGACCGTCGTTCATCGTGCTGTCGCCCGGGTCGGAACGCGCGCCGACGCGCAGCGAAGCGGCGGAACTGGGCTTCAAGATCGGGACCTACCCCGCGGCAACGCTGTCGCCCGTCGTGGGTGCGATTGCGCAGGGATTGGCGGCGATCGAAAACGAAGACCTGGCGGCAGCACCCGCCTCGGTGCTGCCACGGGAGCTTTTTCGGACGCTTGGCTACGACGACTACGAGGCGACTGCGAGCCGCTTCGTGGCAGACGTAACGGGCGATTGACAGGGGCTGCTCCGGCCGCTGCTGCCCGCAATGGGAGCATCCCGACCAGTTCGGTGAATGTGGATGTCCGCGGTCTCGCGGGCTATCCGGCTGGTGGATGCGTTGGCGGTCGTGACAACACCGCCAGCGCGGCACCGACCGCGCACAGCACGGCGACCACTGTGAACGCCGCACGCCAGCCATCGAGAAACGCCTCGCCAGCACCGGGATCTGTGCGTACGGCGCTCAACGGGATGTCGAACCCCTGCGCGGCCATCACCGCCACCACGACCCCCGCTGTGACGGCCTGACCGAACACATTCCCCAGGTTGCGGGTCAGGTTGGTCAGTGCTGCTACGACGCCCAGCGAAGACGCCGGCGCCAGACCCAGAATCATGCTGTTGTTGGGCACGTTCCAGATGCCGGCGCCGATGCCATTGGCCAGTAACAGAAACATGATGAATGCGATCGGCGTGTCCGCCTGAAGGAGCGCCATCGGTATGACGGTGGCAATCAGAATGGTAAGCCCGAGAATTGTGAATCGCCGGGGCCCAAACAGGTCAGACAGGCGCCCTGCCGCGTAGGCGGCCAGGCCCATACCGAAGGAGGTCAGGAACAGGACGCCACCCGCGCTTCCCTCGGAGATACCGCGATAGCTGATGAGAAAGATCGGCATCATGAACATGGTGGCGGACATGCCCATGAAACCGAGCAAACGGGTCACAACCGCAAGACTGAACAGAGGGTCATTGAAGAGACGCAGATCCACCATCGGCTGATCGACCCGCAGTTCCCACCGCGCGAAGGCGTAGAACAACAGGACCACCGCGGCCAGCGCCAGCCACAGCCCGGGCGACGTCCAACTCTGCCCAAGGGGGTTGTTGATGGTAATGACCAGCAGCGTGATCGCCAGACCGGAAATGATGGCGCCGCCCCAATCGAATGGCGCGCGCTGCCCGCGCGGTTCCCGCCGCATTCTGTCCTCGTCGAGAACGAGGTAGCCGCCGATGAAGGCAATCGCGATCGGAATGACGAGCATGTAGAAGAGTGCCTCCCATGGCAGCACCTCGAGAATCAGACCGCCCAGAATGGGTCCCGATACGCCGCCGATCGCCACCGCCGTGGTTTGGCTGCCAACGGCCTTGCCCCGCTCTTCGGGTGGGAACACGGACACCACCATGGCCGTACCAACCGACTGGCCCATGGCATTACCGACCGCCATCACAACCCGCGCGACAATGAGCATCTCGAATGTGGGCGCGATCGCGATGAAGACGGCACCACCGGCGAAGAGCGCCAGCCCGATCAGGTGGACGCGCTTCCAGCCGATCATGTCGGCAAGCCGCCCCATGGGCATCATCAGCGCGCAAATGGTCAGTGCCTGGGCGATCACCACCCACGACACGGCGCCCAATGTGACGCCAAAGTCGTCGGCGATTGCGGCGAGCGCCACGAACACCATGGACATGCTCATGACCATGGTGACCAGCGAAATTCCAATGACGCCGAACGCCCGCCACTTGTGGGTGTCGTCGAATGAGGAACTCGTGGAATCGGTCGACTGCGGCCTATTCATCCATCTCTGTCGGTTGCCTTCCCGTCACCGTGAAGGCGCTCGGCTGCCTGCGGTGGCGCTTGTTTGCGGCCTGTAGACCAAAGTTGACGGGTCCAGGTTCGAACGGCTTGTTGCTAACGCGCCGCGCCGTGTACCAGCGGGAACCCGGGATCACGAAACGCCGCACCGTCACCCGCGAGCTTGGCTTTCTGCATGGGGTGGATGCCGGTCCGTTTGGCGGCGATCCGCTGCAACGCCTCAGGCGTATCGTTGGGGCGATGCGCCACGCGCGAGTCCTCGCCAAAGTACCGCAGCGAGAGCGTGTGGCGCTGCTTACCGGCCGGTGCCGGGGCGCCACCATGCAGGATCGCAGGATGGAACACGACTAGATCACCCGGTTCCACCGCAAAGGAGACAATCGGGTAGTCCGCTCGGTCAGCTTCTATATCGGGGAGCCGGGGCAGGTCGCCCGTACCGTACAGCGGCAGCGTGTCATCGGCGGGGTCGAAGCGCGACCCGTCGTAGAGCGTGCCGTGGTGTGAACCCTCGACAAACTCGAGAGACTCGAACTCGTCGAGTGGGTCGAATGTGATCCAGACCACGGCCAGGTCATCGCCCACGATGGGCAAATACGGCAAATCCTGATGCCAGGGTGTGCGTCGCTCGGTGTAGTCGGCACCACCGGTTTTGAGGAACACCTGCTCGTACATGTACCAGACGTCGGGCTTTTCCCACAGCGCGCTCACGATCGCAGGGATCGCCGTCTCTGCATTTGCTGGCCTGTATGCATCGAAGCTGGAGGGGTTGGCGAGATCGCCGTAGGACGTACCAGGATCGCCGGGCGTCATCGCGCCTGCACCCCGCCCAGGATTCTCCAGCGTCCAGTCGAACGCCGCGCGCAATATCTGCAGCTCGCGCGGGCTGATCGCCCCTCGCAGACAAACGACACCACGCTCGCGAAAGTCGCGACGCAGCGCATCGTCAACTGTGGGATGTTGCGCGGCGATGCCGCTCATGTTCGCATCAGGAACGTTCGCATGGCCGGTCCCCCCTTCGATTGGTGTGATGCGGTGTATCACTCATGTCATGACTCTGCGCCAGACGGCTCAGCGCCGGGGGAGCCCGTTCGGGACGCAATGGAACTACCACCACGTTCGATCCGCGCCTGCATTCTGCCCTGTCGCTCCCCGGTCAACATCGGGCTCGATCCCCGGCTTCAGCACGTGGGCCAGTAGCTGAGCGGGCGTTCCGCCGGCGGCGGCACGCGCCGGCCGGCGAGGCGCCCCAGATCGTCCGCAAGAACGCGGCGCGTGTCAGCGGGGTTGATGATCTCATCGATGCGCATGGTCCCGGCGGCCTCGTACGGCGACGTGGCCTCACCGATCTCCCTGATGAGTTCCGCACGTTCGTCATCGCGTGCCTCGTCTTCCACCTGCGCCAGGCGGTTGGCATAAGCGACGTTGACGCCCACCTCGGGGTCCATGAATCCGATCTCCGCGCCGGGCCACGAGTAGAAGCCCACAGCACCCATCCCGGAGGTGTTCATCGCCTGATAGGCGAGGCCAAACCCTTTGCGGATCACGACAGACAGCGACGGTGTCGAGAGGTTACACAGCGCCTCTACCATGCGGATGGCCTTGAACAGAATCCGGTCGTGCTCGACGCGGCGCCCGACCATGAACCCCGGCACGTCCATCAGCCAGATGAGCGGCAGGTTGAACGCATCGCAGAGACACATGAGGCGAATCGCCTTGTCGCAGGAGTCCGGCGTGAGCGCACCTGCCTGAAACATGGGGTTGTTCGCGATGACGCCGACCGGCCAGCCGTCGAGTCTGCCGAGGCCCGTCACCAGATTCCGGGCGAAACGAGGTTGGAGTTCGAAGAATGAGTCTGCGTCCAGCAGCATCGAGCAGAACCGGCGCATGTCGTAACCGCGGCGCCGGCGCTGCGGGACGAACGCCGCGAGTTCGGCATCCGGTTCCCAGCGTGCCGCGGGCATCGGCTCACCACGCGGTGGAGCCTCGCGGGCATTGGCCGGCAGGTAGGAAAGCCACTGGCGCACCGCTGCGTAGGCTTCGGCGTGGCTTTCGACGCCGAGGTCGATCTGGCCGGTGTGTCTTGCGTGGACGTCGACACCGCCCAGTTCCTGGGGGTCCGTGATCTCGCCGGTCGCGATCTCGAAGACGCGCGGTGAGGTGACCGCCAGCACCGAGCCGCGCACCTGTACGGTGAAGTCGGAAAACGCGGACTGGAACGACGAGCCGCCGAACGACTGACCCACGATGACGCTTGCCATGGGGATCTCGCGTCGCCGGCGGGCAATCTCAGGCGAGGGTAGGGCGTCCGAGATGCCCTCCGAGCCGATGAGGTCGGGGATGCGTCCGCCGCCCGTTTCGCCGAAGTAAACGTAAGGCACGCCCATTTCGAGCGCGCGCTCGAACAGGCGGTGCGTCTTGCGGGACCCGACCACGGAACTGGAGCCGCGCTTGACGGTGATGTCGTCGCCCGCGATCGCGACCGGGCGCCCGTCGATCGTGCCTTCGCCGCCGATCTTGCCGTCGCCGGGCGTGCTGTCCCGATCTTCCGGCCGCAGCGAGCGGCTGAACGTACCGAGTTCGCGGAAGCTGCCGTCATCGAGGACGGCATCGATGTGGTCGCGAATGGTTGGCTTGTCGTCCGCGCGCATTCGGGCAACTCGTTCGGCGCCGCCCATGTCCGTGCGGATTGCGGCAGCGCGCTTCGTCAGATCCGATACCGGATCGTCATCGTGACGCTCCATGGTGTTCCCCGTTTGGTGATGCGTGGCAAGTGGCCGCCGACTGAGGCGGGCCGGGATGTCAGAGACTAGCGGGTTCCCGGCAGGCGTGCTTCGGCGTCACTCCACGACCTCTTCCACGCGAACAGCCGGCATGCGCGACGTTCGATAGCTCTGACGATGTCTTTGCGCGTCAACAGCTGGGCAGAGGACATCAGNGTTGGTGACTTGAGGGTCCGGGCTGGACCAAGCCCGGGCCGGCATCGGCCGGGGTGGCCGAACCCGCGGTCAGCAGGAGCGCATGGCCATCAGGTGACGGTCAGTCGAGCCATGGTGCCTCGCATCAGGACCAGATGACCTCTGCCGCACGAACCACGTGCGCAAGCTTGCGCCACTGTTCGTCTTCGGTGAGCGCGTTGCCCTCGACCGTGCTCGCGAATCCGCACTGCGGTGAGAGGCAAAGCTGCGCAAGGTCCACGTAGTTCGCCGCCTCGGAGACGCGTGCCGCCAGTTCGTCGATCGGTTCGAGCTCGGGGCGTTTGCTCGTGACCAGTCCCAGCACGACTGTCCTGTCTGCGGGCACGAAGCGCAGGGGCGCGAAGTCGCCGGAACGTTCGTCGTCGTATTCCAGAAAAAATGCGTCGACGTCGAGCTCGTTGAAGAGCACCTCCGCGACTGGTTCGTAGCCGCCTTCGGCAAACCAGGTGCTGCGGTAGTTGCCACGGCAAAGGTGGATGCACACGGTCAGGTCGTCGGGCCGGCCGGCGACCACGGAGTTGATCAGCTCGGCATAGGCGTGGGGCAGCTGGTTCGGGTCGTCGCCACGCGCTCTCGCCCCTTCGCGCATGACCGGGTCGCAAAGATAGGCGAGGTTGGTGTCGTCCATCTGCACGTACCGGCAGCCCGCCCGGTACAGCGCGTCGAGTTCGGCCCGGTAACATGCTGCCAGGTCGCTGAAGAACGCTTCAAGATCGAGGTAGGCCTCGATGTCGATTGCGGCCCGGCCGCCACGGAAGTGCACCATGGTCGGCGAAGGGATCGATACTTTGGGGGTTCGCTGGGTGAGCGAGGCGAGGTACGCGTAGTCGGCGACCCGGATGTCGTGGGTGTGGCCGAGTTTGCCCGCGACCGCAAGTCTGGGCGGCGTCATGTGTACGGTGTCGGCGGCGTCCGAACTGGCCGCTATGTTGCCGGTTACCGCAACGCCATCGAGCTGCTCGAGGAAATCGAGATGAAACCAGGCGCGCCGAAACTCGCCGTCGGTGATTGACTGCATGCCGGTCTCTTCGAGTCGTGCAACCGATTGCGCGATCGCGGCGTCCTCGACGCGTCGCAATTCGGCGGCCGAAATCTCCCCGCCGCTCGTTGCGATCTCGCGGCGTGAATTTCGGCGGGCCGCAGCAGGCTGCCGACATGGTCCGCGCGGAATGGAGGGTCGAGTGCGCTCATCTGCGTTGCTCCGCAGGTGGTGAGAGTGGGACATCTTGATACCGCAGGGTGCGCCAGGCGTCCAGCGACACAGTAAACTCCGCCCTCAGGACAGGCACGCGAGATGCTGGTTGCCGGGAGGTGCAGGTTCGGTGCCCGACGCCGCTGACATTGTGACATTCGATGACGCTGCGCCGCCCGCAGGGTCGACACCGTGGGTGGGCGGCGTTCCCGAAGCGGAGCGCATCGAAATCGCACCGAGCGACCCGCGGTGGCCGCAGACGTACGCGCAACTGTCGATGCTGATCATCGACGCGCTCGGTGAGCAGGCGCTGGGTGTCGAACACGTTGGCTCCACGGCCGTGCCGGGACTGCCGGCCAAGCCGATCATCGATATCGACCTGACGGTTCCGGATGTGACCGACGAGCTGAGCTGGTTGCCGCACCTCGAAGCCAGCGGGTTCGTGCTGAGGGTTCGCGAGCCCTGGTGGTACGAGCACCGTTGCCTGAGGCTCGACAGGCCCCGGTGCAACCTGCACGTGTTTCCGCCCGACTGCCCCGAAGTGGCCCGCCACCGGATCTTCCGCGACTGGCTGCGGCAGAGTTCCGAAGATCTTGCGCTGTACCGGGATGCGAAGCTTGCCGCTGCCGGCGCGACGAACGAAAAGGGTGAGGGCGTTCAGGACTACAACGCACGCAAGCAGCGCATCATCCGGGAGATCTGCCACCGGGCATTCGACTCGGCTGGCCTGCTCTGAGCGCGACCGATCAGACGTCCCGGTCCGAGACAGGTGGCTGATAGTCAAGGCCGGCGTGTTTGTGGTGCCAGTTGTAGAAGTGAAGCCAGCCTGGCAGGTGTGAGTTCGCTGATTCGAGCCGCGATATGAGCGCACAGGCCCTACTCGCCTAACGTCGTTGACCCAGCCTTGCCGTCCGCACGTGGTCACGTGCGACTCGCCGGTCCATCCCTTCTCTTTGCCGTTCCTGCGTACCGAGGCCGGGCTTCGGTTCCGGCTCAACACGTGTTCGGCCGCCTACGGTCGATGCGCTCTGGCCCGGACCCATCACCCGACATGTCGGTTTTCTTTACACAATGGTCAGTGCCGCGGTGCCAAGTCATTGATAGTAAAAGGGGGGCGCTTTTTTGCTTGCTGTTTAGATGTGGTCTGCATGAGGTGGGTAGCGATATCCCCGCAG
>PBVL01000123.1 GCA_002728675.1 Gammaproteobacteria bacterium | reverse complement strand
CGCAAGACGGCGGACGTTCCGGCAGCGGGCCCCTGTGAGAGCATGACACGGGAACCGTCGACGATGTGCAGCGTGGTCGGGACCATCCGACTCAGCGTTGTCAGGTGATCCGCGAGCTTCACATGCAGCGCAGCCCGGTCGCCGCCCAGCAGGCCCAGCAGATTCACACTTGCGCCGCCGATGCCGACGAGGGGATGGGCCTTGGCATTCGCCAGGTTGATCACGACGTCAGCATCCTCCAGCGGCGCGCGAAAGAGCGCACAGCCCTGCAGGCCCCAAGCGCCATCGAACGCGTCCGGCGTCGGCCACAGGAGTGACGCGCAATGGGCGCGACACACGTCCCGCACTCCACTGACCTCAAACGCGGCACTTGGCGGGTCGACGGGGTGATCGGCAACACGTACCAACGCGGCACCGGCGGAGTGCACGCTCGTGATCAGGGCAGCCAGCAATTCGGGGGATGTCGTCACCCCCAGGGCGGGGTCCCGCGCGTACCCGACGTTCGGTTTGATGAGAACGCGTGCGCCCGGACGAACGAAGCGGCGGATTGTCCCGAGTTGGGCAAGGGCGGCTTGCAGCCGCCTCGCCGCGCTGAGCCCGCGTCCAACGGCCAGACCGGGCCGCTGGCCGAAGGTCGGCGCACAGGAGAGCGCGAGGGCGCCTGCAAGCACGGAACGCCGGCGTAGCAATGGTTCGTATCTTGAGGCTGGTTTCTTTACGATGGTGCGGTTATGCATATTCACCTCGACCTTGTTGGCGGCATGAGCGGCGATATGTTCATCGGTGCCATGCTCGACCTGGACGCCGCCCGTGCGGCCGATCTCAATGAAGTGATGGCGACCGCGGGCTTTGCCCGGCTCGTCGAGCTTACCAGTGCGCCGCACACGGACGGCACCCTGTCCGGAACCCGTTTCAAGGTCATCGCCGCGGAAGACGCCGAAGGCCACCACCATCGCCACTACAGCGAGATTCGGCGCATTCTGACCGAATCCGCGCTTCCGGACGCAACCCGCGAGGTTTCCCTTGGCATCTTTCACCTGCTCGCGGTAGCCGAGGCGAAGGTCCATGCCAAGGAAGTCGACGCCGTGGCCTTTCACGAGGTGGGCGCCTGGGACTCCATCGCCGACATTGTGTGCGCGGCCCACCTGATTGCCAGGTTCGATGCAAGCTGGAGCTGCGGAGCCCTCCCGCTCGGTCGGGGATACGTCGGGACGGCCCACGGCCGGTTGCCCGTTCCTGCCCCGGCAACTGCGCTGCTGCTCGAGGGTTTCGAGTTCCGCGACGACGGGCTCGAAGGCGAACGGATCACCCCGACCGGCGCCGCAATCCTGCGCTGGCTGCAGCCTGCCCAGACCCATGTCGGCGGCCGTCAGCTCGCCGGGCTCGGCTACGGTTTCGGCACGAAGACCTTCCCGGGCATCAGCAACGTCCTCCGCGCCGTCAGTTTCGACGTGGCCGGCAAAGACACGGTCGGCGATGCGCCTGAGGCCGAGGCTGTCTGGGCGTGGCAGGCCGCCCGGCTGGTGAGCTTCGAAGTCGACGATCAGACAGCGGAGGAACTCGCGGTCGCGGCGGATCACCTGCGGGCGATGCCGGAGGTGCTCGATCTCACACAGTTTGCGGCATACGGCAAGAAAGGCCGACTCGTGACGTCATGGCAGATTGTCTGCCTGCCGGAGCACGCGGAGTCGGTCATCAGCGCGGTGTTCGATCAGACCACGACCATCGGCCTGCGCGTGACCGATACCCGCCGCGCCATCCTCGAGCGCTCGGCGTGGGTGAATACCACGGAAAGTGGCGAAATTCGGGTAAAATCCGTCCGCCGGCCAGCCGGCGAAACGCGCAAGGCCGAGATGGCCGATGTCGCCGGCAGCGGCGGAACCCTCGCCGAACGACGCGCCGTCCGCATCGACGCCGAGCGACCCAAACCCGGTGAGACCACCGGATGAACCAGATGCATACCGAGCCCGACATGTCCGACTTGCAGGCCTTGCAGGAGACGCTGAGCCGCGGCGGCCCTTACGCCATCGCCGTCAGCGGCGGCGTGGACAGCATGACGCTCGCCGTCGTCGCGGGTCGCCTTGATCCGGGTACCGAGATGTTCCATGCCCTCTCGCCCGCCGTTCCGGCTGACGCGACACAACGGGTCCAGGATTACGCCGAACGGGAAGGCTGGCGTCTCTCGCTCGTGACCGCGGGCGAAATCGACGACCCCGAGTACATCGCCAATCCAGCGAACCGCTGCTACTTCTGCAAGACGAACCTGTACGACACGATTGCCGCAGCCACGAGCCTGACGATCGCATCCGGGACCAACACCGACGATCTTAGCGACTACCGTCCCGGATTGTCCGCGGCGGCCGAGCACGACGTCGTCCACCCTTACGTCGAGGCGGGGATCAGCAAGGCCTCACTGCGCACCATTGCAGGCGCGTTGGGACTGTCGGATCTCGAGGAACTTGCCGCCGCGCCCTGCCTTTCCAGTCGGGTCACCACCGGCATCCGGATCGATCCGCGACTGCTGCCGGTCATCGACACGACGGAGAAGGCCCTGTGGGAACTGATCCCGCCGTCCATGCAGGTTGACGGCGTGCGCTGCCGTATCCGTCCAGGATCCGTCGGTGTCGAAATCGAAACCGTGGACGACCTGTCAGCGATCACCGGGGCCGCCCGGGATCTTGTCCGACGCGTGTTCGACGATGCCGGATACGCACACCTCACTGGCGATGTGACGGTCGAGCCCTATCGTCGTGGCAGCGCTTTCCTGATCGAAACGCTCAACCTCGACTGACCCGCCAGTGACCGAAGAGATTCGCCTCGATTTCGACCGCGTCAACCGCACAGGTGTGGGTGAGGCGATCTTCTGCGCCGGCAAGAGCGATGCACAGCTGCGGGAGATCGCCCGGCGCATCGCGGCAGCGGACAAACCGATGCTCTTTACACGTCTGACTCCGGAGCAGGTTGACGTATTGGGCGACGTGCTCCCCGCGGACTTCGACTACGACCCGGTGTCCTGCACGGGTTTCCATCGCCGCCTGGGTGAGCAAGTCTCGCATCACGAGGTGGCCGTCATCACCGGCGGCAGTGCCGACGTCCCGGTTGCACGCGAGGCGAGCCGCACCTTGGCGTTCTACGGCCATGAAGCACTCGATCTGTTCGATGTCGGGGTGGCCGGACTCTGGCGCCTGACCGAGCATCTCGAGACAATCCGGCGCGCGCGGATCGTCATTGCAGTCGCCGGCATGGAGGCCGCCCTGCCGACGGTGCTGGCGGGACTGATCGGCTCGTCGATCATCGCCGTGCCGACCTCTGTCGGCTACGGAGTCGCTGGGGGCGGTCGCGCCGCGCTCAACTCCCTGCTCGCAAGCTGTGCGTCCGGAATCAGTGTGGTCAACATCGACAACGGCTATGGCGCGGCCTGCGTCGCGCTGCGCGGCATGAACCAGCTGCAGAAATAGGCGATCTCGCACCTCGCCACAGGTCCATTCGCACGGAAACGCGGGACTGTCGCCCATGTCCCACTCCGCCGGAAACTGTATCAATTGGCAACATCACGACGGGAGTCGTCTGCCGAGCGCTCGCAGCACCCCATTTCCGGAACTGACCCCGAAACATGTGTGCCAGACGGAACGCGGGCGTCGGCCGAAACACAACCCGATGCAACCCGGTACGACGCAACAGCGGAGCCGGGCAAACTGGAGCATGGCCCCATGGCAACATTTACCGGATTCGGCGGTGACACTCTGGGATTCCTCGAGCGTCTCGCCTCGAACAACAATCGCGACTGGTTCGGCGAACACAAAGGTGAATACGAGGCATTGGTCCTCGAACCCGCCCTCGACTTCATCACCGCGATGGGACCGGTGCTCGCGAACATCAGCGACTGCTTCGACGCGATCCCGAAGCGCCAGGGCGGATCGCTGATGCGCGTGTACCGCGACACGCGCTTCTCGAAAGACAAGACGCCCTACAAGACCAACATTGGCATCCAGTTCCGGCATCAGGCGGGCAAGGACGTCCATGCGCCGGGCTACTACCTGCACATCGATCCGGACCAAGTGTTCCTGGGCGTGGGCATGTGGCGACCCGACGGTCCCTCGCTTGCGAACATCCGCCAGGCTATCGACGAGTCGCCCGAGACCTGGAAGAAGGCCACCGGGGCACGCGGATTGCGTAAGCGCTTCGAGTTCCAGGGCGAATCCCTGAAACGCCCACCCAGGGGCTACCCTCAGGACCACCCATTACTGGAAGACCTGAAACGCAAGGACTTCATCGCCGTCACGTCACTGACCCGGGAAGAGGTGGCTGACCCCGCCCTGCCGAGAACGCTGGTAAAGATTCTCAAACCAACCTCTGCCTATATGGCATTTCTGTGTACTGCCGTCGGCCAGCCGTTCTGAACGGGACCGTGGTGTACACTCGGCGGCTTTGTCCGACCGGAGTCCGCTAGATGATCCTGACGAGTGATGCAGGGGGCGTACGCACCCTCACCCTGAACCGTCCCGACAAACTGAATGCGTTCAACGATGCGCAGTTCGATGCCCTGGCCGAGGCGGTTCTGGATGCCGGCACCGACGACTCGGTCAAGGTTGTCGTATTGACCGGAGCCGGCCGCGCCTTTTCTGCCGGGGCCGACCTCTCCGGCGGGCGCCACGGCGACAACATCCGGCACGGATTTCCCGGCTGCGTCGACGTCCTCGTCGATTTCGAGAAACCGCTGCTGATTGCCGTCAACGGACTGGGCGTCGGCATCGGCGCGACAATCGTCGGGCTGGCGGACGCGGCCTTCATGGCCGAGAGCTCGCGGCTGCGTTGTCCGTTCTCCGCGCTTGGACTGACCGCGGAGGCCTGCAGCACCTACACGTTCCCGATGCTCATGGGCCGTCACAAGGCAAGCTGGTTTCTCCTGTCTGCGGAATGGCTGTCTGCGCAGCAGTGCGCTGACGCCGGTCTTGTCGCGGATGTCTTCCCGGACGAAGGCTTCCTCGAGGCGGTTCAGGAGAAGGCGGCAACGCTCGCAAGACTGCCGATGTCGTCACTACGACAGACCAAGTCTCTGATCATGGCGCCCCACCGTGAGGCCATGCGCACCGCTGCCAGGGCAGAGAACGAAGGACTCGCCAGTCTCCGGGGCGGCACGGCGAATGTCGAAGCGGTCACCGCGTTTGCGGAGAAGCGCGAACCTGACTTCAGCGGCATCAACTAGGCGCGGGCGGGACTTCGGGATCAGCCCGACGTCCGATTGTTCAGGACCTGCCGGGCCAGTACCAACGCAGCGATGACCCTGGCCTCGGACAGATCCGGAAGTTCGAACAGTTCCGGCAGCTTTGCCAGAGGCCACCTCACCACTTCGAGCGGTTCGGGTTCATCACCCTCGAGCGCTTCCGGATAGAGATCGGTGGCCAACATTGCCGTGATCTCAAAACCCATGTGACCGGGGGCGAGCGTAAAGTCGCGCAGCGGCTCGATGTGCCTCGCGCCGAAGCCGATCTCCTCTTTAAGTTCCCGGTTCATGCCGTCACGCGGATCTTCACCCGGCTCGACGGCACCCTTCGGCAGCGTCAGCAGATACTCGTGCACCCCGCCGCAGTACTCACGGATGAGCAGCACCTCGTCACGCTCGTTGACCGGCACTGCCATGACGGCCTTGCGTGCACCTGGAGCGATGCGCTGGTACGTCCGCTCAACGCCGTTGGAAAAACGCAGATCAAATTCCTCGAAGCGGAACATGCCACGACTGGAGAGCTGTCGGACTTCGAGAATCTCTGGGAGTTTCGGCATGGAGGATACGCACCCGCGGGAAACCGCCGACTATACGGCCTCGCCCGTCCGGCGAAAAGACAACCCACCGCGCGGCGTCTTCGTTCGATGGCGGTATGCTGCGACCCAAGGCGACACGACACATCTTTTTCATACGCCACGGCGAGTCGGTCCACCACGTTACGGGCATGACCGGCGGCTGGACCGATACGCCCCTCACCGACGCCGGGGCCCGGCAGATCAAAGGCACGGCAGGCGCACTGCAGCGCCTCGCGAGCGGTTGGCCAATCATCACCAGCGACTTGCAGAGGACCGCTCAATCCGCGGCGATCATCGGCCGCGCGATCGGTTCTGAACCCGTCGCCGAGCCCATGCTTCGCGAGATCAACAACGGTATGGCGACCGGTTTGACCCAAGTCGAGGCCGACGCCAGCGCACGACCGGCACCGGCGGAGTTCGACTCTCATTGGGCCGCATACGATGACGCCGAGAGCTACGCTGCGCTGTCCACCCGCATGGCGATGGCGCTGGACGCGCTCGGACACGAACGGTTGATCGTGGTTGGCCACGGCGTCTCCGGAACGACTCTCCTGCAGACGTGGCTTGGTCTCGACCCCCTTCCCCTCGCTTTGCGACTCGGACCCGCCAGCCTTTCCGAATTGCGTGTGACCGAATGGAATGAGCGCCAGTTGGTGCAGCTGAACGTGATTGACGGACCGAGCACCCTGGGACTCGCGTCATCGCGTTTGCGGATTCAAACAGCGGGAAATGGCGGCAGCGGCGGCAGGGTTGTCTCGAGCTCGTCGAACTCGCTCGCCGCATGCCGTAGATCAACTCGTCGTGGTAGGCGCCCCGCGTGTAGAGCGATTCCCTGAACCGGCCTTCCGCGTTGAAGCCAATCCTCTCGTGAAACGCAATTGAAGGCGCGTTGAACGCGTAGACCTCCGCGATGGCGTAGTGATACCCAAGCTCCCGAAAATAGTGCCGGAGGAGGAGCGCGACGGCTTCCGAGGCATAGCCGTTGCGGCGCGCTTCCCTGAAGACACTGATGCCATAGTAGAAGTGCCGATGCCTGCGGTTCGTGCCGTGGGCATTCACGGATCCGACCAACTCCCCGGCACGGGTCTCGATCGCCAGCCAGCAGTTGTCGTCCTTGTCGTCAGGCACTTGTTTGAGTCGTTGCTCCAGGTGAAGCGGCGACTGTGGCGGCATCACTTCATTGTTAAGGCGTTCGGCCTCCTTGTCCGACCATCAGCAAAGAAAGCGTCGAAATCGTCGGGCGTCACCGCCCTCACACAGACCCTGTGCCCGGTCCAGGAGTCGTACTCGTCGACCACCGTTCCTGCTCCCTGTACCGACGAATCAGTCCGGCTGGGGCGCCTTTGGAGGTTCGAGTCCAAGATTCTGCACCCAACCATCGAACTGCATGAGATTGGCCGGGAGGATCACCCTGCTCCCACCAAGTTCGCCAATTGTGTTGATGTACTTTTCGCTCAGTTGAAGGGAGAGTGCCGCACTGCCGCCCGGCCGATTCAACACACTGGCGATCTTGTCGATCGATTCCGCGGTCGCTGCGGCAATCGCCAGAATCTCGGACGCCTGCCCCTCCGCCTCGTTGATGCGGCGCTGTTTTTCTCCTTCCGAGCGATTGATCAACTCGGCCTTCTCACCTTCCGAGCGATTGATCTGCGCCTGCTTGTCTCCTTCGCTCGATGCCAGGATCGCGCGTCGCTCCCGCTCGGCGTTCACCTGCTTCTCCATGGCGTTCTTCACCGTCTCGGGCGGCGTCAGACTCTTGATCTCGTAACGGTGCACGCGAATGCCCCACAGGGCGCCGGCGGCATCGAGCACGCTGACCACCTGCGCACTGATGACGTCACGCTCCTCGAACGTGCGATCAAGGTCCAGGGTACCGATGACCGAGCGTGTCGTCGTTTTGGCCAACTGGACCGCCGCGTCCCGATAGTCCGTGATCCCGTAGCTCGCCTTCACCGGATCGGTGACCTGCATGTAGATCACGCCGTCAACCGTCACCTGCACCTCGTCGCGGGTGAAACACTCCTGCGGGGGCACATCAAGAGCCTCCTCACGCAGATCCTGCACCGCCGTCACGCGATCAATGAAAGGGATGAGCGCATGAAATCCCGCATCGAGGGTGCGCTGGTATTTGCCAAGTCGTTCGACGATATGCGCTGTCTGTGTCGACACGAGTCGGATTGCCTGGAAGAAGCGGTACAGCAGGTACAGGATCGTCACGATGAGAATCACCCGCGCCGCCCACTCGAATATCTCGCCCATGATCAAGCCCCCCTCGGTCCGGCATTCATCGTCCTGGACACCTGATCGATGCCCTCGAAGAAACCCTCCATCTGCGCCAGCTCGCGCGGCACGACGGATACGTCCGCCTCGTTGAAGAGCTTCGCGACTTCGCCGATGTACGTCTCCAGCAGGCGCATGCGCATTGCTTCATTGCCGCCTTCCGAGTTGATGGCATCGGCAATGGCCTGCATCCCCTCAGCGGTGGCGTTGGCGAGTATCTGGATCTCCGCCGCTCGCCCGTCTGCTTCGTTGATTCGCCGCTGACGCTCTCCCTCCGACAGGTTGATGGCAGCCTGTCGTTCGCCTTCGGAAAGGTTGATGGTCGAATCCCGTTCGGCGTTGGCAAGGAGAATCTCCGCCCGTTTCTGCCGCTCGGCCTCCATCTGTTTCTCGAGGGTCTGAATCACGTTGTACGAGGGCGTGATGTTCATCACTTCATACCGCAGGACCTTGATGCCCCACGGCTCCGACGCCCGGTCGATTTCGGTGACGATCGTCTCGTTCAGGCGGTCCCGCTCCGAGAACGTCTCCGAGAGCTTCAGCTTCCCCACTTCGGAACGGACCGTCGTCTGCGCGAGGTTCATTGCCGCGACGAGGTAATTCTCAATGCCGTAGCTGGCCCGATACGCATCCATCACCTTCACGTACAGCAGGCCATCAACGTCGATCTGTATGTTGTCTCGCGAAATGCAGCTTTGGTGCGGAATGTTGATGCACTGTTCGCGCGCCTCGTGGCGATGTGCGACCCGATCCACGAAGGGCACCAGGAAGTGCAGTCCCGGTTCCAGGACACCGCGGAATTTGCCCAGACGTTCGACGACACACATCTCCCGCATGGGCACGACGAGTACCAGGTGGTAAAGAACAAACCCCANAAAGAGCAGGAAGTACGTGATGTAGCCAACCCAGGTCATGTCGTCTTCTCTCCTTACCGATCAGTTGGTTGTGCGTGGGGGGCACTTCGGCCGCCGCCGTGTCNGGGGCTCTGTCTCAGACGGGCCGACAAGCCACGGCTCCGGCCTCCAGGCGTCAGGAGCTACCCATTTCGGCCCGTGCGAGATCGTCTTCCNTCGCCGGCACCACCATCAGAGTGATGTTCTCGCGCGACATGACGCGGGCAAACGTACCTTCGGCAATCTCACGCCCGTCGCCCTGCGCTCGCCAGAATGACCCNCGCAACTCAACCTGGCCCACCGTTTCGCCCGGGCCGATGGTCTCGGTCACACGCACGATCTGATCCACGTCTTCCGCGAGTTCGAAGGTGTTTGCACGACTTTCGTCCCCGCCGAAGAAGCGCATGAAGACCATTCGCAGCATCAGCAGCAGCACGAACGACGCGACAAAAAACAACGTGACGACATCAAACCAGTTGTCCACGAGGCCAAAGAACAGCGCCCCCGCCACGACAAAGCAACCAAGTCCGAGGAAGACGATGATCCCGCCCGGAATGATGAGTTCCGCCAGCAGGAGCAGAACCCCTGCTCCGAGCCAGACGAGTTCGTTNATCAGGAAGTCCATCGCAATCGCCTCTCCCCGTCATCGGTGTCCTGCACCGACACAGTGATCTTTCAGACTCTGAGTTTCGGCCTGATGACATAATATGTCAATCACAGGCCGGTGGAAGGAATCTGGATGTTCGCAGGCACCGCAANGCCTCCGCCACCNCCATACCCGCCGCCTGGCCTGGCATGCCNNCCAACAGCGNCTCCCGCAAACCCGAAGCGACATGGGCCCNAAGGCGCTCCGACCCNNTCCAGGCCCCNCNTGCATCCTTGCCNNGCAGGCTCCGGAGTCCGGTTCCTCGCGCGCCAGGCGCCGCGCTGGAAAGTCCCCGGCTCAGGACCTTTGCCAGGCATCAGCCCGTTCCGGTGGGCGCAGGACGCGCTGTTGAGCCGAAATCCTGCTGAAGGCCCCGGCGCCGGTGCCCCCGCAAGACCCCGGATGTNCGCANCAAGNCGANGCGTCACCCTTCCGCCGGGCCGTACTCGGTCCGGACCAGCACGAGCGTGTCACGCACCTTGTTGCCGTACGCGGTGACCGCGTCGACGTTCAGGTCCTCGATGTGCATTCTGTAAACGTCGGGATCGGGCAGCGGCAGGTTCTGCAGCATCTTCGAGTGCAGCATGAGCAGGACGATTGCGGGCTTCTCCAGCGACTCATCGAACGCGCGCCGCAGACTCTTGCGAATGGGTTTCAGATCGCGCTCCCGTACGTCCTTCGGGAGGNTCCGCACGACCTCCAGGATCGCGGTCTCGATCTCCGCCACCCGCTCCGGGTCCGCGACGTAAGACACGCTGATCATGCCGTGGGGNCTCGGGTAACGCGGTGAATCCGCTCGGGCCGAGATGCTGTAAACGAGTGCCCGCTCNTCCCGGATTTCCTTGACGAGCCGGCTTGTGAGCACCGACGCGTACGCATTGCGCACGAAATTCGCATACTCATCGAACCCGGGTTCCCGCTCGAGAAAATACAGGTTCCCGACACTGCGGTCGTCGGGATTCGTGCGGTGTCGCACCTCGGCCGATTCGTCGGTCAGCGGGAACCGGATCTCGCCAGGCTTGCGCGGCGTGCCACCCGGCAGGGTTGCAACGTATCGCTCGACGAGCCCCNTCACCTCGGANGCTTCCACCGGACCGGAGATCAGGACATACGTGCCTCCCGCGTGATCGAACAGCTTCGTGTACAGCGCCCTGATCCAATCGGGCGTGACGTCGTCAAGCAGCGCGGGGTCGATGCTTCCCGGACTCAGCTTGCGACCCGGCCAGATCACATCGCTCACCGCCGCGTTGAACTGAAAACCGGGGTTCTCCACCGTGGCGGTCAGCACATTGCGACTCTTCGCAACAAACGAATCGAATGCTTCCCGGGTCACTTCCGCTTCGGTGGCAACCAGATGCAGCGCACGGAACGCAAAGTCCATTTCGTCCGGGAAGGTCGCAAGCCGGAAACCGTGTTCATCTTCCGCGAGCATGACGTTCGCACTCGTCCGGTGCAGGCGGAACAGGTTGGCCAGCGCTGAACTCTTGAGGCCGCGCAGGCCGCTCGCGGTAATCACCTCGCGCGCGAGCTGGCTGCGAACGAGATCGTAATCGTCCAGCAGCGACATGCCTCCGGGGCTCCGGTACAGGACGTTGACGGACGTGTTCGGCTCGGGATCGTGTTTGAAGAGCACCTCGACACCGTTTGTCAGCGACCACTGCACGACATCGACCTCGTCATGATGGACGGTTCGCTTGACCGCCTTCGGCTCGAGACCAGGGAGCGCAAACGGATCAGTGGCGTCTCCGCTCGCCACCTGCGGGACATGCTTTGCACCGGGTTCGACCGCCTGCAGTTCCAGCGCATCAATAAACGCTACTTCCGCAACAAAATCCTCGAGCGGTCCCACCAGCGCCTCGCCCTCGGGCACCGTTGCCACAAGCGCACGGCGCTCGGCGTCGAACAGCCGCGCCAGTTCGAGGCGTATGTGTTCCGGGTGGACCCGGTCGATGTTGTGCTCCATCGTCGCAAGGTACGCGGCCGTCTCCGTCGGGTGTCGACCCCGGTGCAGCGATCCAAGCCAACTCTGCCCGATGGAGCCACTCGGCACGCGAAACTGCACCTCTTCGCCGGTCTTGAGGCGTTGGCGCCGGAGCGCTTTGGCGGTTGCAATCTCTTCCGGTGTGAAGCCATCCTCGACCGCACTCCGCACGATCCCCAGCACCTCGCGCATGGCGTTGAGTTCGTAACCGTCGTCAGCGACCAGCGACAGACTGGTGGTCTGGATGTCGAGCATGGAACTCGCGTACAGCCCGACATTGGTCAGATAGGGCGTCGCATCACGAAAGTCCCGTAGTCGCGAACGAACGATATCGAGACCCATGGCCGCGGCACCGGAGCGGTAGTACTCCGTCACGGTATCAACCCGCTCGTAAGGCTTCATGAGACTGAGGCCCAGTCTGCGGACCTCAACCTTGGGATCCTCGATCACGAACTCCACAAGCCCCGTCGGCGGACCAACCCGCGTCACCGGAAGCGCCGGGCCTGCCGGTTTCTTGAGACGCCCGAATGACTTCCGGACCAGTCTGACCGACGCTTCCGGATCGATATCACCCACCACCACGACGAACATCCGGTCCGTGCGGTACCAACGCTCGAAAAACGCCTTCAGCCCCTCGACCGTCGCGTCTTCGAGTGAAGTCCGCGAACCGATTGGGGACTTGGTCACCAGCGGATGGTCGGCGCCGAAAGTTCCGGCCTGACGCTCCCTGGCCGCCGGCGACGCCCTGCGCTGTTGCTCTTCGGCGAGGACAATGTCCCGCTCGGCCTCGATGTCCGCACTTCTGAACAGCGGCCGACTGACCCGCGCCGCTAGAATGCCCAGCGCGCGCGCCAGGTGCTTCGCTGGCGCCTCCGGAATCGGCAGGGAATACATGGTCTGATCGAGGGCAGTCGAGCCACCCTGACCGTGCAGCGCGACCGGAATGCCCATCTCACGGAGGAAGCGCTCGGTTTTCTTCTGTGATTGACCTTTGCTACCACGAAACACCACGTGCTCCACGAAGTGCGCGTAGCCAGCCTCCTCCTCTGTCTCGTAGATGGACCCGGTCTGCACCATGACGGCGACGTAGGCCCTGTCCTCGTTGTCACCCTCGGCCCAGCGCTCGACCACGTACGTCACGCCGTTGGGGAGCGTGTCGACGATCGCCTGACGGGTCGGCAGTTCCGCGTCGGTGGGCCAGGCTGCGGGGTCGAACTCCGCTTGTGAGGGACCACACACGGCAGCCACAACCCAACCGAGCAGCACGTGGAATCGTCTCATTGATGCCTTCCGCAAAATGTCACTGGGACGAGTGTGCCCTCTCACGGCCAACAGGGAAATGTCCTACAAGCATTGGAGCCAATGTCTGATTTTGATGATGGGCCATCTGAACCATGCTGGGTGGCATGAATCATCCCGATGGAAGG
The DNA here is from genome assembly GCA_002728675.1 of Gammaproteobacteria bacterium. GTDB lineage: Bacteria > Pseudomonadota > Gammaproteobacteria > Pseudomonadales > Azotimanducaceae. The sequence continues at coordinate 473 of PBVL01000123.1, read as the reverse complement.
TCATTCCTATGAACTGGACACTGGCATACGCCCTGTTCGCGCTCGTCCCCTGGATGCTCTGGCTACTGCCTCGCTGGCTCAGTGGCCGCCGGTTCGGCCGATGCGTGCTCTCCGCCTGCGCCCACGTTCTGACGCTCGGCTGGCTCAGTCACAGTCCGTCGACCGCAGAGGATCCACTGATGTATGCGCTGATTGTGATCAGTTTGATTGCGCTCGTGGTGCTGGGCGGATTCCTGTAGCACCTGGCAAATGGCTGGTATGCGCGACAGAGGGACCCGCTGTGGGAGGACTGAACGTTCTCTGCGGCTTCAGAGCGCTTCACATCCGGCGGCGACACAGGTCCCGACGGGGCGGCGCGAACCGGCGCCAACGGCCCCCCCGCAGATCGCCATCGCCCGGTCGTTGGCAGTGTCCTTGTCCGGGCCTTGTTGCACGACGCGACGACCGTTCAGACCGCCGTTACTCTCGATGCG
>PBVL01000122.1 GCA_002728675.1 Gammaproteobacteria bacterium | reverse complement strand
GCCTTCCTCGATCTCCGCCGGCCGGCCAATCACCGCGTCGCCGCAAGGAATCCCCACACGAAGCCCCGCGACGACACCTTGCCAGCATCGTCCCAGTGCATCGATACGACCTTGTAGCCATCCTTCTCGGCGCGGTTCCAAGAGCCATGCAGCGCAACGATGGCCAAGCCCCGGTAGCTGGACCGCAGCGAAGGATGCTCCAGGAACTCGATGCCGAGCGGCGCGTTGTGCGCCGGATAGTTGTAGACCGGAGAGACTGAGGATGCGACCAGCGCCTCGTTGCCTTCGCCGAAGTCCGGGTCCGCCAGCCCGTCGCCATTCGCAAACGGCCAGCCATAGTGGGCACCTTCCGTCACCTGATTGAGTTCGCACGGCGGGAAGTCATCGCCGAGGAGATCGCGCCCGTTGTCGGTCGCATAGATGTGCCCGTCCGGGCCCCAATCGAATCCGGCGCTGTTCCGCAGACCTTCGGCAAAGATCGTCTCGCCGCTGCCGTCCGGCGCATACCTGACCATCGTCGCGCGCCGAGGATCCTCTTCGAGGCAGACATTGCACGAGGAACCGACGGTCAGATACAGCATTCCGTCCGGGCCGAAGCGCAGCGTCTTCTTCCAGTGATTGCCGCCACCCCGCAGGCCGCTGACCACCGTCTCAGGTTGCCCGGTCACCGCGCCGGCAGCATGATCGAACGGATAGCGGACGATCGACTCCTCGAGCGCAACGTAGAGCCAGTCATCCAGGAAATCGAGTCCATTGGGCCCGGCAAGTCCCTCCAGCAGGACCTCCCTGGAATCTGCCCGACCGTCGCCGTCACCGTCGCGCAGGAGCGTGATCGAACCGACGTTGGGTTGGGCAACGGAGCAAATCGCCCACATCCGTGAAGCGCAGCACCCGAGCGTTCGTGACACCTTCAGCAAACACCGACGGGCCGAAGCCATCCGCCACGCGCACCTGCGCCCCGAAACGCCGCGCGATCGAGTTCACCACCTCCGCTCGCAAAGTTCACCGCGCCCACCATCACGCGGAAAGTCACTTAGAGCGCGATGGCGATGGCCGCCAGCCCCGCTGCAGTCCCTTCGGCATGTCCAGTGTCCCTCCGCCTCGTTCGCGGAACGCACTAGGTCACATGGGCTACCACCCTGTGAAGGGCAGGAACAATCCGGATTCAGTCGAGTTCGTCCTAACGTCTGAAGATCTGCCGCGCAGAGTTCTGGTCGAACTTGAATCGGACCTTGAGATACACACCTTTCGTCGTGTAGTCCGACTCATCGAAGTCGTTGTCCTCGATCCCCTCGAAGTTGTAGCCGACGCTTGCCCAGGCGTTGGTGGCAAACTGATGGCCCACCGAAACGCCATACGCAAAATCCGTCACGCCCGCATTCCGGGAATTGAGCACGGATGCGTTGAAACCGACGACCCACCGCGACGACAGACTCCGCCTTGCCTCCGCGCCGATGAGATCCGTGTAGCCGCGGTACTCCTCACCGTCGATCGTGTCGAGGACGTACTTGAACGCGTACTGCAGTGAAACTTGCGTGACTTCATCCACTTTGTAGCTGGCGTTCAGGTTGTTGACGACCTTGCGCGCGGTAGTGTCAAAACCGGCTGAACTGTTTTCACGCGAGACGAGCTCGAGTTTGTTGAGGATCGCCCAGCGACTGGACTCCGGGCGATAGGCGAAGCCGACGCCAAGACGACCATCGAGATGCGACGCGCCCGCAGATTCGGTGCTGCGAAGATCGAGCAGGCTGGCAACCACGACCCCATCCCGAAGGTCCCGTTTGTACCCACCAATGAACGCCCACTGGTCGTCCGACTCACCTTCCCGCAGTTCCACCCTGCCAACCGACTCCGAAACATCCGTCCGGAAGTTGGCGCCCGCGAAAATGGCGGAAAAGTCTCCCGCCTCGTTGCCCCGCACGGGCGCGGCGTTCGGGTTGACCTGATCGCTCACCGGACGCGACCCACCATCACGACGCAGCGTCTGCGAGCGGTCCACGCCGAAGTCGAACGTCCAGTTGTCGGACGCGGTCCAGACCTGTCGCAGTCCGAAGTTGGCAAACATTGCCTCGCCCGACTCGGCGCCGGTGCTCTGCACGGAGGTCGATGCCTCCCCCCCTTCCCAGGGTGTGGCCGCGAGACCTACCCTGGTTGTCTGGGTGTCCTGCGCGTCGCCGAGACTGAACTCCTGCTCCGCGCGCAGCCTGACCGGCTCGGAAAGATCGTAGTCGCGACCAACGGACACACGGGTCGGATGAGCCTCTTCGTTGTTCCCGGTATCCAGCGGAGCATCAATTGTTGCCCGGGCGGCAAGCCTGCCGTCCAGAAAGTTCCGGCGCGTTGTGACCTGCGCCAGATGTGACTCTGGTGTCCCGCAGACCGCCACCATCTTCGAGGGACGACACAACTCAGACCGCGAGAGAGTCGCCTTCGAGGCCGTGCACGACGGACGTCTGGAACACGTCGCGGGTTCTGCCGGTTGTCGTGTCTTCATCCCTCTGCACGGATGCGACCACACTGGTCTCTTCCGAGAGTCTGTATCGCGCATCGACACCCGCCTGCAGCGTCCCTACGCCGGCGCCGCTCTGCTGGCCAACACCGAAGCCTGCTTCCTGTTCGCGAAGCCTCGCGGCGACACCCAGCTCGCCCGACTGGTGCTCGAACTCCAGCTTGTAGGCTGAACCTGACAGATCCCGGCCTGACTGGCGCTCTCGGTCTCGGCATACTCCGCACGCAGTTCGGTCGTCTCCGCGAACTTGTAGGTCACATCGACCCCCGCAAGCTGCTGTTCGCGACCTGGCATCTGGTCCTTCACGAGCGTCGCACCGACCTCACCCTTGCGTTCGTTGAAGAACAGTCCGACGCGGCCGCCCGCCACGAGTTCCTGGTCTCCGTCGCCGCCTGTCTCGTACTCCGCAAGGGATTGGTCTCTCGCTGCCGTCGGTCGGGAATGTCCAGTATCGGGGCGACCCCGTGAGGATTGGCCAGATCCTGATCAACCTTGTCTCGAACGCGCTGAAGTTCACTCAGAAAGGCGAGATTGACGTGCACTTCGACGCATCCACGCTCGATACCGGCCAGATTGTGCTGCGGTTCTCGGTGCGCGACACCGGCTCCGGTATCGACAACTCACAGCTCGATGCGATCTTCGACTCGTTCACGCAAACGAGCACCACGCCCGCCGACAGCGGCACCGGACTCGGCCTCACCATCTGCCGGACACTCGTTGAGATGTTGCACGGACGCATCCACGCGACAAGTGAGCCGGGCGTGGGCAGCACGTTCCACTTTTCGATCGAGGTCGAGCGGGAACAACAACGGGAAGCGGTGGCAACGGAGCCGGACCAGGCGATGCAGACTGCGCGCCGGACCAACACACCGAACCGCGCAAAGGTCGAAGCATACATTCTGCTGGTCGAGGACAACCTTATCAACCAGGACCTGGCACGCGAGTTCCTGCAGCGGGCCGGCTACCAGGTGATACTCGCCAACAACGGGGCTGAGGCGCTGGACGCCCTGGACGCAGCACCCTACCTCGCAGTGCTCATGGATGTCCGAATGCCGGTGATGGACGGCTACGAGGCAGTTGGCCGTATCCGCGAGATGCCCGGGTACCAGGACATGCCCGTCATTGCGCTCTCGGCGGGAGTGTTGAAGAGCGAAGTCGAGCGGGCCATCGAGGCAGGCTTCGATCACTACCTCTCGAAGCCGATCGATTTCGACGCGCTGCTGCATCTGCTGGACGATCTGCGCTGCGACCAGAGCGAGACCTCGATTGTCCAGCTTGTCCCCTCGCCGCCGCCGTCCGAAGACACCATCGGCATCGACTTCAGGCTCGCGCTCAGAAACCATGACGGCGACGACGCAACTCCTGAAGCGTCTGTTGTCCGACTTCGTCCGCCTTTATGAGGATGCGCCCGAGAAGCTTCAGCAGCACATCGCGAAGTACAACAGCGACGCCGCGGAACGTCTTGTCCACAATATCGCAGGGGTTGCCGGCTCGTTCGGCGCGCTGGCGCTGATGCAGATCGCGCGGGACGTCGAACATCTCCTCCAGGACGGCGAGGAAGATCTCGAAGAGCCACTCTACGCCTTCAGACTCGAGGTACGACGATTCGTCGCGGCGATCGGGACCTTGGCCGAGAAGACCTCAACGCTGGGCCTCGGCGCGGACTGATCGCGTTCAGGACAGGTTGACGACGTCCAGCCGACTGGTGTCCGGTGCGAGCCCCTGGAAGTCAAACAGCTTCTCGTCGAGCAGATGCGAAGGTACAACGTCGGTCATGGCGCGAAAGATCGATTCCAGACGCCCGGGATGCGCCTTGTCCCACCCCTGGAGCATTTCCTTGATCATCTGGCGCTGCAGATTGTCCTGCGAGCCGCAAAGGTTGCAGGGAATGATGGGAAACTCCCTGAGAGCCGCGTACTCCGCGATGTCCTTTTCGCGCGAGTAGGCAAGCGGTCGGATCACCATGTTGGCCCCGTCATCGGAACGAAGCTTGGGCGGCATCGTCTTGAGCTTGCCGCCATGGAAGAGATTCAGGAAGAGCGTCTCGATCATGTCATCGCGATGGTGGCCGAGCGCGATCTTGTTGTAGCCCTGCTCCCTTGCAAACCGGTAGAAGATGCCGCGGCGAAAACGCGAACACCAACCGCAGTACGTCTTGCCCTCGGGCACCATCTCCTTGACCAGCGAGTAGGTGTCTTCCTCGAGGATGTGGTAGTCAATATCAAGCGAGCCAAGGTATCCCGGGAGGACGTCTTCAGGGAATCCCGGTTGTTTCTGATCGAGATTGACGGCAGTCAGATCGAATCGAACCGGCGCGTGGCGCTGGAGTCCAATCATTATGTCCAGAAGCGTGTACGAATCCTTGCCACCGGATACACACACCATGACCCGATCACCGTCTTCGATCAGGCCAAAGTCCGCGATGGCCCTGCCCATCTCGCGGCGCAGGCGCCTGCCGAGTTTGTTAACGCGCATTCGGAAACTCGCTCGCCGTCTGACCCGGCGCCTGTTGAGAGCCGGGCATTCTAGCACCGGGACCCTCCTGGTGATGCTGGCATTCGGCGTGTTGTGGAGTGCAGCGCAGCCAACATCCGCTGAAGCCAGCGGCGTATTCCTGCTCTACCACCATATCGATACGACAACTCCGGCGGTGACCAGCACCACTCCGGATGACTTCGACGCCCACCTCGAGTGGCTCGCCGTCAACGACTTCACGGTGTGGCCTGCATCGAAGCTAATCGCCGGCCTGCGTGCCGGGTCAGTACCGGAGCGAACGGTCGCCATCACCTTCGACGACGCCTATGCGAGCTTGCTGGAGCACGCAGCGCCAAAGTTGGCAGCCCGCGGATGGCCCTTCACCCTGTTTGTCGCGACGGGCCCGATTGGGCAGCGGGGGTATCTCTCCTGGGCCGATCTCCACGAAGTGCTGAAGCTCGGTGGCGAGTTGGGCAATCATACGGCCTCGCATACCCATCTGCAGCGGCGGCCCCCCGGCGAGACCCGGGACGCGTGGGAGGCGCGCGTCGCGGAAGAAATCGACGGGGCGACCAAGGCGTTGCGCGAACGACTGGACGTCACGCCAACACTGTTCGCCTATCCGTACGGCGAGTACTCTGCCGAGGTGCAGTCGATTGTGCGCGCGAAAGGGCTGGTGGGTTTCGGCCAGCAGAGCGGCGCCGCCGGGACGCGTTCCGACTTTAGCGTCTTGCCGCGGTTCAGCCTGTCCGGGGTGTACGGCAAAGATCTGGACGCATTCGCCACCAAGGCACGGACCCTGCCCCTACCCGTGCGCGGCCCGCTGCCCGAACCCATCGCGCTCGAGCCGCGGCCAACGCTGCTCCTCACCTTCGATCCGGATTTCGATCCTGAGAGCCTTGCGTGTTTCGGGCCGGGCGGCCGGATGGACATCGATCTCGACGCGGCTGGTCGGGCGCGGATCCGCCCGGTGGCAGACCTGCCTCCGGGCCGATCCCGCTACAACTGCACCTCACGCACTGCCACCGGACGCTATCACTGGTTCTCGCAGCTCTGGATCATGCGCAGATCAGACGGGACGTGGCTGCCCGAGTAGCTCAGCCCAGCTCGCGGAGGACGGTGGTTGGCGGTGAATTGACGACGCGTCGTGTCGCGAACGTACCAACCGAGCCGATCAGCAGAATGCCAATCGCCGGGCCGACCACCCAGAGCCAAGGGTGCGCGGTGTAGTCGATCTCGAAGATCTGCGTTTCGAGACCAAACACCGTCAACTCAGAGCCGAAGGTCGCAAGCACACCCGCAAAGAATCCCAGCGCACAGAACTCCACCGACAGGCTGCCAAGGACGAGTTTGCGACTCGCACCCAGGGTGCGGAGCACGGCGTGCTGTTGAAACCGCTCATCCATGCTCGCCTGGATGCTGGCCAGCAGCACCATCCCGCCGGATATCAGAATCAGTCCGAGGACCAGTTCGATCGCAAGCGTGACCTGCTCGATGATCGTCTGGATCTGCCGGATGATCATGTCGACCTCGATCACGGTCAGCGTCGGAAACCGGTTCAGAAACTGGTTGAGAAACAGCTTGCGGCCCTGCTCCAGGTGGAAGCTCGTCATGAACGTAGACGGGAAGTTCTCGAGCGCCCGTGGCGAGAAGATGATGTAGAAGTTGGGCTGCATGTTGTCCCAATGCACGGTGCGGATATTGGCAACCTCCGCCTCGAGTTCGCCGCCCTGAATCGTGAACGTCAGCCGGTCGCCGACGCTCAGGTTGTTGGCTTCCGCCAGGTCCTTCTCGAGCGACACCAGCGCCGGGCCGCGATAATCCGCGTCCCACCACTCACCGTCCGTGAGCACGTTGTCCCGTGGCAGCGAATCCGCCCAGGTGAGATTTCTCGATGACGAGGACCTGGGTCCCGGCGCATCGCGCCGCCGCTGCCTGTCCCTGCCCCGCGCCTCCTCACCGTTGACGAGGGAAATGCGCCCACGGATCATCGGGTAGAGCGGCTGCGCCAGAATATTCTCGGCCGCGAACATCTCGCGAATCGGCTCGACGTCATCCGGCGACACATTGATCACGAAGTGGTTCGGAGCGTTCTCCGGAATCTGCGCCTGCCATTCCTCGATGAGCGCCGTGCGCACGAGGATCAGGATCAGCAGCAGCATGATCGCGAGACCGAATACCAGAATCTGCATCGTGTTCTGCTGGCCGCGCCGCTGCATCCCGGCGAGCGCCAGTCGCCAAACGCTGCCAGCCTGCATGCCGAGCACCCTGCCCGAGCGCAACAACAGGTAGGCCACACTCCCGAGGCCGCCCAGCGCGACAAGGCACCCACCGAAGATGAGAAGCGTGAGCTTCCAGTCCCCGCTGTACCACCACATCAGACCAAACGTCCCGCCGATGGCGAACAGGTACGTCAGGCTGTCCGCGACGAGTTCTCCGTCGATTTCACGCCGGATCACCCTGGACGGCGCTGTCGCGCGCAACTTCAGGATCGGAGGCAACGCGAACGCTATCAGGCACACGAATCCCGTCACACCACCGATAACCAGCGGCCGGAAGCCCGGTGCGGGCAACGTGATGGGAATGAATGGCTCCAGAATTTTCACGATCCCGAGTTGCGCCATCCACCCGACGGCGCTGCCAGCGACAACCGCCAGCCCGCCGAGGATGATGAAGACCGTTGCAAACAGCATGTCAATCCGACGCGGCGTCGCGCCAAGCGTCTTGAGGATCGCTACATGGTCGAAGTGTCGGTTCGAGTAGCGGTACGCTGACAGGGCGATTGCGATCCCCGCCAGAATCACGCCAAGCAGACCGCCGAGCAGCAGGAAGCGCTCGCCCCGTTCGAGCGCCCGACCGATGCCCTGCGTGCCCTGCCTCACTCCCATGAGCCGGTATTCTTCGCCAAGTTTCGGCTTCACCCAGTTGGCAAACTCCTCGACGACCTCCGGCTCCCCTGCGAACAGGTGCCGATAGGTGAGGCGGGAACCCGGCTGCACAACTTCTGTACCCGGCACATCGGCAAGGTTCATCAACACCCGCGGCCCCGCGCCCATGAAACCGCCCCCGCGATCAGGCTCCTTGATGAGCACCCGGGATACGGTGAGCGAGGCAACGCCGACGTCAAGTACGTCGCCAACGTTGATGTCGAGTGCCGGCATCAGGCGACTCTCGAGCCAGACTGTCCCCCGTTCCGGCCCGTCCCTCACGGGAAAACCGTTCACGAACGGCTCATTCGAGGCAATCAGTTCCCCACGCAGCGGATAGCCGGGCGCCACCGCCTTGACCGACGCAAACTGAGCGCGCTCGGACGCGAACACCATGGAAAAGAATTCGAGCGTCTGAGTCGTCTCGAGGCCGATGTCGCGGGCCTGCCGGACAAGCGCACCATCCAAGGGTTCGGGGCCGCTGACAACGCGATCGGCCGCAAGGAAAGACGCCGATTCCTGGACCAGCGCCTGCTGAAGGCGGTCCACGAACAGGGTAATGGTGGTCACGGTACCGATGGCAATCACGAGCGACGACAGCAGCAGAGTCAGCTCACCAGCGCGCCAGTCGCGCCACAACAGCCTGAAAGCGAGCTTCATTGAGAGTCTCCAGCGGCAATCAGCTCGGGCGATGGGGCCACTTCACCGCCGACGATCTGGATGGAGCGCCCGCATCGATCGGCGAGGCGTTGATCGTGGGTCACGAGCACCAGCGTCGTACCAAACTCGCGATTGAGTTCGAAGAGCAGGTCGATGACCTTGCCGCCCGTCTTTGTATCGAGGTTGCCCGTTGGTTCGTCGGCAAACAGGATTTCAGCATTCGATGCGAACGCGCGGGCGATGGCGACACGTTGCTGCTCACCGCCGGACAGCTGCTTGGGATAGTGGTGGTAGCGATCGCCGAGGCCAACCCGATCCAGCAGATCGGCTGCCTTGGCGTGCGCGTCCGCATCGCCGTGCAGTTCAGAGGGCAACATGACGTTCTCAATGGCGGACAGGCTCGCGAGCAGCTGAAAGGTCTGGAAGACGAAGCCGACCATGTCCCCCCGCACCCGGGCCCGCGCATCTTCATCCATGGCGGTGATCTCATGCTCACCCAACCACACGCTCCCTGAAGACGCGGTATCCAGACCCGCAAGCAGGCTCAGCAGCGTGGTCTTGCCCGACCCTGAGGCGCCGACGATGGCCACACTCTCTGCCGCCTTGATTTCAAGATCGATCCCTTTCAAGATGGTGAGCCGGCCTTCGCCGGTCTCCACAACCTTTCCCAGACCCTCCGCCTTGATGACTGTTTGCACTGTCTTCCACCTCGATTGGACGACTGACTCCCGGACGTCAATACCTTGTACGTTTCGGGCGGCACTTTTGGTTCTCGCCTTTCTGGCGATTGGCTGCAATACGGCGAGCGCGCAGAAACCTGTCGTCCTCGTATTCGGCGACAGTATAAGCGCGGGCTACGGGATGGAACAGGAACAGAGTTGGGTCTCGTTGCTGCAGCAGCGCATCGACACCAACGAGCTTGGCTTCCGGGTGGTCAACGCCAGCGTCAGCGGTGAGACGACCGGCGGCGGCGTAACCCGCCTGCCGAAAACCCTCGAACTGCATGATCCGGCACTCGTGGTCCTAGAGCTTGGTGGTAATGACGGATTGCGCGGCTATCCCATTAACAAGATCCGGGACAACCTCCGTCAGATGACGCGCGATGCGCTCGAGCACGGCGCTACCGTCCTGTTGATCGGCATGGTGCTGCCACCCAACTACGGACGACGTTACGTCTCAGCCTTCGAAGCCTCATTCCATGAGGTTGCCAGCGAAGCGGACGTGAAACTCCTGCCCTACCTGCTCGACGGTGTGACCACCGATCGGGAACTGATCCAGCGCGACGGTATCCACCCCACCGCGGAGGCCCAGGCGCTCCTGCTCGAAGACGTATGGCCCGTGATCCGGCCGATGCTGGACAACCTGACGCCCTGACGCACGGGCGGGTACCGCTCCCCTACGCCTGGCGCGCGGCAACTTCCAGCAATGAGATGTTGTCGTCCTAGGGTTGCCCGTCAATATAGCGACTGCTCGCGTCGCGGATCTTGTCGAACAAGCGGGCAGCAGGCGTTGCACCATCAAACAGCGCTTCCAGCCGGGCCTCGCCAAACATCTCACCTTCGACGTTCGCGCAGTCGCAGATGCCGTCGCTGTAGATGAAAACCCGTTCGCCCGGCTGCCGCTCAATCGTTTGGACCCTGGTCTCGAAGTGCCTGGCAGGGAGAATTCCGAGCGGCATGTGCAAAGACGGCAGGCGGGTGCGGATGGTGCCCTCCGCGGAGGCCACCAGAAGATCCGGGAGCCCACCGACCCACACACGGAGCGGTCCCGGTCCGAACGGTATCTGGATGATCGTCGCGGCACAGAACATGTTGCCCGGGAGGAAGCGGGAGAGTGATGCGTTCATGCGCTGCGCGATGACCTCGACGGGTTCACCCTTCGCGCTGAGCTCGTGGAAGAGCTGAGAGACGGGCAAAGCGCCGAGCGCCGCGGGAAGGCCGTGCCCCGTGAAGTCACCCAGCATTGCTACGAGCCCACCGCCAGGTGCATCTGCGGTCAGGATCATGTCGCCGCTGAATCCGGTCATCGGGGCGATGAACGCACGCAACCGGTCGCTCTGCACATTCTGGCCCAGCGCAACCTCGTAGACATGCCGTGCCAGCACCAGTTCTTCTTTCTGCTGCTGGTACAACTCCGTGAGCTCAACGTTCTTGTTCTTGAGTTCGTCGTTCAGTTCGCGAATCCGCTGGTGTGCCTTGATCTTCGCGTTCAGCAGGGCCGATCGTTGATCGGCTTCGTCAGGAAATCATCACCGCCAACCTCGAGACAGCGCGACAGCGAAGCCTCGTCCGAATGTGCGGTCAGGAAGATGATCGGGACATGGCGGTCGTCAGCGTTCGCCTTCATGGTCCGTGCGGCTTCATAGCCATCCATGCCGGGCATCGCAACGTCCATCAGCACCAGGTCGGGCGCGACCGACTGAAACTGCGCGACTCCGCTCTCACCGTCCGTCGCTTCAAGGACCTCGTGGCCATCGTCTTCGAGAATGTAGGAAAGCAGCCCCCGGTTCGGTGCCTGATCGTCGACGACAAGTATTCTCACGGGTTCGGGTGCTCCTGCAGATCGACCGTCACGCGATTTCGAACCGTCAGGTCCGTCGCCGCGAGGCCAGCCTCGACGCGTGCAACGGGCTGCGAGGCATCGCAGCACGTCGCGCGGAACCCGGCCGCGCAGGAGTCATCTATCCTCCCGGCTACCGTAATCCTGATCACGCGTCCGTTGACGACGGCCTCGACGGACATGCTCCGCGCCCTCCAACTGACTTCAGACGCTCCGGGCGCCTCACTTCAGCTTAGCAGCGGTTCTGGCGCCTGCAGCATCAGGTACCGCACGACCGATCAGTTGACACAGGGAGGAGACATCGGCGCGTCGCCGTGCCGGGATCGCCATTCCGACTCGGTGTAGGTGTGTAGTGCAAGGGCGTGTATCACCTGGAGTTCGTCAGCGAGGATGCGGTTCACGGTGCGATGTCGCCGAATCAGAGGCAGATCGGCAAACTCTTCGGTGACCAGGACCACCTTGAAGTGCGACTCGGAGCCATCCGGGACGTTGTGGTTGCCACTTTCATTGATCACTTCCAGATGCAGCAGCTGCAGCGATTCATCAAGCTTCGCTTCGATACGGCGTTGAACGTTCATGGCGCCAGACCCTCCGTCGTCTATGCTCAAACAGGACAGCGAACTACAAAACAAGCGACACGTGCATGAATCTCTACGAGCAGTTGCGGGCGATCGAAGCGCAGTGCCGGCGCCGGTGTTTCACATCCCGTGAAACAGGAGAAATGATGCGCCTGTGTATCTACTCCTGCGTCGCCCAGTTCCCAGGCCGCGCAACCCAACTGCCCTTCCGGGACCATGTCCTCGCGTCACCCCGGTCCACTCACTGCGTCGGCACTGACCGCTGTCTGCCGACTGTCCGTGCAGTCCCTCAGCCTTTGTCCATCAAGGTGAAGACGCCATCCCAGTCCGACGCTGGCGGCGTCGCCATGTAGCCTGCGCAACGAGCTTGGTACGTGCGCGACGGACCGTCTTCGGAATCAATCACAAGGCACGCTTCGAACAGGCCCCGTGCACGTGCAAAGTCGCGCTCCTTGTACGCGGCGAGCGCCTTCTCGTAGGCCTCGACAAGCTCGGAAAGATCGGCCTGCGTCTGATTCTTGCGCTCGAGGAGCTGATACACCGTGACGGCCTCGGACTTGCCGACCACGCGGATCGTATCGAGTTCACGCACGTCGACGTCACCGGAGACGAGGCGATGGGTGTTCTCCGAGATCATGATGTCAGACCCGTATGCCTTGTTCGCACCTTCGAGTCTCGCCGCGAGGTTCACCGCGTCACCCATCATCGTGTAGTTCATGCGCTGCGCGGACCCCATGTTGCCCACGACCATCCGCCCCGTGTTGACCCCCATCCGCACCCGGATTTCAGGCCAGCCGGCTTCTATGAAATGTTTTCGCAGTGGGACGAGCGCCTTGTTCATGTCGATTGACGCATGGCAGGCCCGCAGGGCGTGATCAGCCTGAGCACCGGGTGCGCCCCAAAAGGCGATGATCGCGTCGCCTTCGAACTTGTCGATCGTTCCCGCCTCACCAACGATGATGTTGCACATCTCGGTGAGATACTCATTCAGCATCTGCACGAGTTCAGACGGCGTCATCGCTTCCGAGAATGACGAGAAGCCCTGGATGTCCGAAAAATACGCGGTCATCTCCCGCTCCTCGCCGCCAAGCGCAAGTTTCTCGGGGTCCTTGACGAGATCGGCGACCACGGTCGGCGACAGGTACTGACCAAACATGGTGCGGATCTGCTTCTTCTGCGCCATCTCGGCGAGGTAGAAACGGGTCTCGATCACCACGACCGACAGAATTGCGGCAAGCATGGTGTAAGTCATCGAGTACACGGTGCCCGATCGGGCGTGCATGTAGGACACGAATGCAACGAAGAGCGTAATGATGCCGAGATTGGTGAGATTGCGCGGCATCGGTCCCGTGAGCCGGGTGGTCGCGAGCAGTGCGAGCATGACGATCAGGGCAAGAAAGATCTCGGCCTGGATCGACGCCGCCTGCAACGGCGCATTCCTGAGGATCGTCGAGATCGTGTTGGCGATGATCTCGACTCCAAACACGTTGCCCACCGGCGTTTCGAACTCATCGTGAGCAACCTCCGCCACTTCGCCGATCAGGACGATCTTGTCCTTCACCAGGTAAGACAGATCCTCCATTTCCTCCTCATCGTCGATGAAGAGGACGTCTATCGCCGACAGGCCAATGACTTCGTGCAGCTTGAGAGTGCCCGTCGAGGAGCCCGGCAGAAGCGGGAAGTCGATATACAGGTCGTTGAACTGATCGAGTCTGACCGCCCGGTCACCCACCCGGACGACCCCGTCACGGTACGAGAGCTTCTGCTCCAGCAACATCGACACGGCTTCGTACGCGAACGGCCAGTGATCCTCCTGCTCCACGATCTCCGGATAGAGGCGGACGCGGACAATGCTCTGCGAGATTGCGCTGTTGGACGACACGTTGGAGTAACCACTGCGCGCGTTCTCGGCGAACCTGGGGATTGCCGTGTTGATCTGCTCGAAATCACCGTCCTCATCGAACGACGCCTGCGATACCAGAAGAACATTGCCGCTCTCCTTCAGCGCGAACTCCAAGGATGGATCCTCGCCATAGGCGCTCTTGAAGTCGAGAATCATGTCGACCCCAATGACCTTGGCACCCATGCGGAAAAGATTGTCCAAGATGCGCGACAGGTCGCGACGCGTGAGCGGGTACTGATCGTACTCGGAATAAAACGCCTCGTCCGTATAGACGATGACGACATCCTCCGTGGGGGCAACTTGCTCTGGCACCCCGTAGTACGTCCGGACCAACTGACGGTAAGACAGCGTTTCATCCTCGATCAGCGAGAAGGCCTCCTGGTACTCGAGGATCATGGCAAGCAGAAACAGCGCTATGACGGCCTCGATGTCATGGTGCTTTTCGAGTGTCTCCATGCGCGTTGCCCGCAGAAGCCAAAAAAAGAAAACCCGGACGATCCATCAAGGATCAGCCCGGGTTTGAATATATCACCCGGCAGGGATCAAGACATGACCCCTGCGGGTGTCGCCAGCGACGCGCGTGCCTCAGAAGTCCTCTTCGAGAGCAGCCTGATAACGCCGCGCCTCGGACTTGCGCAGGTTGTCCAGCTTTAGGTTCTGGTACGCTCCGATCAGCAGCGGGCGCATGTCGTTGTCATCCGGGTTGTCCGCGAAGTAACCGCGATACGCGTCCATCGCCGCAACGAACAGTTCGTTCGCCTCCAGGTGATCCGTCTGCAGGAAGACATCGTCGCCACTATCCTGCAAGTTGGAGAGCACCTTGCGCTCTTCCTTCTTGCTCAGCATCGTGAAATTGCTGTCTTTGCGCGGAATGTAGACGGTGCCGTCCTTGTCGAGCACTTCGACACGATAGGAGTGGGTACCGGGCTTGAACTCACCAACGGCGAATCGAATCATCTCCGCGGTCGATTGGGCGGGTACCTCGTAGGTGGTCTCGCCGTCGATGACGAGCCGGTAGGAGTACTCGGGGCATGCGTTACGCCATACGAGATCCGGATGCTGCGGGGACACCGTTACGCTGCGGATAGTCCGTACCTTCGAGTTGCACGCATCAGCCTCCCCGGCACTGCGGCGAACTGTCGTGTAACGCTGGACGCGTGCAAACTTGTTCATCAAGCCCTGCCAGATGCTGGACGACTCCGCCTCAGGCTTGGAAAGATTCCCTGCAATCAGCATCACCTTGCCGTCTGCGATCTCGATTTCGCTGTCGGGTCCCAGCTTCTGAGATTTGCCGTCGGACTGGTTGATGAGCTTGCCCGACCCGTCACGGCCCGTCTTGATCTTGTAACCTGCGAACAGGTATTTGGTCTTTCGTACTTCGCGCCAGCGGGTGCCGTTGCGGCTGTACTGCACGTCGCCTTCAACCTGGACCAGTTTCGCCACCGGGGCGGCCTGCGCGACCGCCGGCGCGGCCACGCCGAACGCCAGAACCAGCAACGCCAGTCCCGTGCCTGCAAAAATCGCCTTCATTTCGCTTTCTCCTCAAGAAGTCGAATGTCGTGTCGAGTCGTAACGTCTCTACCAACGAACCCCGTAGTCATCTTATCGTCTGTTCGGGCAGTCTTTCGACCACTGATCCCGGAGACTGACCAGCCCGTCCACTTCCGAGGCCGGTGCGGCTTTTTGTGTCNCATTGGAGTCAATTGTAGTNGTGCCNCCACAAGGAAACGTGGNGCAGATNACAGATCGGCCCGGATGTCCGTCACAAACCGGGCATTCGAGCTGCATCTCAGCCGAAAACGGTTGTTTCAGNTGTCTGATTGATCACCAGCGGCTGTCGCCGGCCCGATGCCCGCTAGACCAGCGTGTATTCCATTTCGATGCCGGCGACCTCGACGCGATCCCCGACTTCGAGTCTACGTGCCTTGAAGCCAATGTGTTCACCGTTGACCAGCGGAACCCGGTCTCTGTCCTTGCCGCCATCAACGTGGATGATGAAATGCCCGCTCGGTCGTTTGGACACCGCTGCAACCTGCACGCCCGCCTCCCCAATGGTGTTGAGCGGCTCAGCGAGACTGATACGCTGCCCGTCGTTGGCCCCACCCGACACGATCAGCACCCCATCGCCTGACGGAGCTGCCCCGCCTGCCTGCTTTGCCGGGGTCGTTGGCGCGGGCTGACCGGCCTTCTGTTTGACGCGTGCTGCCGCCCGCCGTTGCTCCTGCAGCTTTTGACGGGCCTTCGCCAACGCCTCTGGCGACGGTTCCTTCTTCTGCCCGGGACCCTCCGCAGCAGGACTGGTGCGTACGGTACCGGGCCTCGCGTTTGCCTCACCCGTGATCACGAATTTCAGGCTGTGCTCGCCGATCACCACGGTGTCGTTGTTTCTGACGACGTGCTGCTGAACGCGCTTGCCTTTGACATGAACGCCGTTGGTGCTGCCGTTGTCCGCAACCACCGTCTTGTCGCCAACCCGCTGCACCTTCGCATGGAAACCACTGACCGCGGGGTCCTTGATGACGATGTCCGATTCAGACTTGCGGCCGATGATCAGTGTGTCCTTGTCCATGACCAACTATCGATGGGCTTCTCGTCTTTGAGAATGATGATCTTGACTACCATTTTCGCGTGATCGTCCGTCCGTGCGATGTTGTGTTGACCGGCCGAGCCTACTCGAACCAGTTCACGATGCGGTCGATCAGTCCGCTTTCCGCGCCGAACGGCTTCACCACCCGGCAAAGCACGACGGAGATATTGTCCTTTCCGCCGCTCGCATTCGAAACATTGATCAGGTGCGCGGCGGTCTCCTGCAGATCCCCACTCGATTCACGCATGGACGTTTCGATGTCCGCGTCGTCGACGAGGTCCGTCAGGCCGTCGGAACAGGCCAGGAATACGTCACCCACCTGCGCCTCGTGCTCGTGGACCTCAACGTTCACGTTCGGCGCGATTCCCAGGGCGCGCGTCACGACGTTCTTGCGATCGGAGTTGCGCGCCTCCTCTTCCGTGTAGAGCCCCTTGTCCAGCAGTTCCTGTACAAAGCTGTGATCCTTGGTGATCTGCTCGAGCTGGTCGTCCCGGAATCGATACGCACGCGAGTCACCAATGTGAGCAATCGAAACCCGGTTGTCATGGAACAGCATCGCGACGACTGTTGTCCCCATGCCGCGGCAGTGCGGCTGCGTCTGTGAGACTTGGAACACCGCGCTGTTGGCGCGCTCCACCGCCATCTTGACGACCCGCGCTTCGGTGCCGAGGGGCTCCTCGCCCTCCGGCTGCGGCTGATCGTTCAGTTCGGCCTCGTATAACGAACCATCGGCCCGGTAGGCTCTGAGTTCGTCCATCAGGAAATGCACCGACATCGAACTCGCCACCTCACCGGCATTGAGTCCACCCATCCCGTCTGCAAGCAGCGCGATTCCCAGACGGTCGTCCGCAGAGACGAAGTCCTCGTTGTGGTCACGCACACGACCGACGTCGGTCGCCATGTGAATTTCGAGTTTCCCCGCGAGACTGCTAGCCACTACGCGCCGCCTTAATGTCCTGATCGATTCGCTGAGCGCACATGCGCAGATGTTCGGCCATCTTCCTGCCGGTCTGGTACCGCTTGTCCGGCTTCTTGCCGGTTGCATTATGGATGACCTTGCGCAACGTTGGGGGAATGTCGGGCTTCGCCACCTTCACGTCGGTCGGTGGATCGTTGACGATCGAATACATCAGCGTCGCCATGGACTCCGCCCGGAAGGGCAGCGCACCCGACACCAGTTGATAGAGCACAACCCCGAGCGA
Source organism: Gammaproteobacteria bacterium (assembly GCA_002728675.1). Lineage (GTDB taxonomy): Bacteria > Pseudomonadota > Gammaproteobacteria > Pseudomonadales > Azotimanducaceae. The sequence goes on along the minus strand of PBVL01000122.1, from coordinate 1,021 downwards.
GAAAAGGTCGAGCGTCCGTCCACCCGCTTCCCCATGCACTGCTCGGGCGACATGTAGTTTGGCGTACCGAGCACTGTCGCGGTACGGGTTTTGCTCGAGTCAGTGATCCGCGCGATACCGAAGTCCGTGATCTTGACCGCACCCGAGTCGGGGTCATACATGATGTTGGAGGGTTTGATATCCCGGTGCACGACATTCTGGGAGTGCGCATAGTCCAGTGCCTCCGCACACTCCGTGACGATGCGCAGCACTTCGGGGATATCGAGCAGACTGTCCGTCTTGATGTGGCGGTCGAGGTCGTAACCCTTCGGGAGTTCCATCGCGATGTAGGCGAGATCACTCTCCTCACCGGCGTCGTAGATCGCAACGATATTCGGGTGATTCAGCCGCCCCGCGGACTCAGCTTCCCGAAAGAACCGCTCCTTGACCTCGGTGAGCTCGTCCGAGTCGAACTCGTCTTCGAGGTTCATCGTCTTGATGGCGACCTGGCGGTTGATTTTCGGGTCCGTGCCCAGGTACACGGTGCCCATCGCGCCCTGGCCCAGTTCCTTCTCGACCTGATATCGACCCAGCATCGGCTTCTCGACCGAGCCGTCCTCCGCGATCAGCGTGCCGGTCAGCAAACCGCCCTTGCCGCCACCGAGGAGTACCGCTTCCTCCATCGACTCGCATCGTTTGATGCGTTTTTGCACGTCCAGGAACGCATCGTCGTTGCCCGCAATGAACTCATAGGTCGACTGCGAGCCGATCACCCAGCTTCAGCGTGTTGCCCTCGAGCGTGGGCTCGACGCCCCAGTACATCGACAGGACCTAGATGGCGAATGGCCACCCATCCTTGTTGTTCGTGATCTCGTCGAACACCCGGACCCGGGCGAGATTGTCCACCAGCGCGCTCGTCGGCTGAAGGTTCGAGTACCCGGTCCGCGCCGCCGCGCGGAGCGTCTCGTTGGGATACGCGAGCTTCTCGAACCGGTCACGGTCAAAGTTGGCATAAGATAACGGGCAGAACGTTGCCCGCGTT
>PBVL01000027.1 GCA_002728675.1 Gammaproteobacteria bacterium | reverse complement strand
CTGTTATAAATATCTGAAGCTGGGACACCACCGAGGACCAAAGGCAAGATTTGGTCGTTTCCAAATCCCCCAGGCCCATGACAGGCGGTGCAGCCGTAGAAGCTTCCATATTCATCACTCTGCACGGTGATTACACCGTCGCATATCGTCCGCCTTATGCAAGGTTTACCAGATAAGTCTGGTTCTATCAGCCCAGTTAAGTCTGGTCCTATCAGTGTAGTGGGATTTGGCTTGGGTGGTTTTCCAACTTGCTGAGTGTTCGACGGGCCCAGGTCCCGCAGAGCACCGTTCAGACCATCCTGCGCAACCGCATCTACACGGGTGACTTTGTCTGGGACGGTCAGACCTACGAGGGCCGGCACTAGGCGATCGTGGACCGCGAGCTCTGGAACAAGGTGCAGGACATCCTTTCAGGGCGTTACGAGAACCGGACCAAACGCCCTAAGCGCCATTTCACATACACCGGGCTGATCCGGTGCGGGCACTGCGGGTGTTCGCTGGTCGCGCAACTGCAGAAAGGCAAGTACATCTACTACCACTGCAGCGGTGCGAAGGGTAAGTGTCCTGAACCGTACACGCGCGAAGAAGTGTTCGACGAGCAACTCGCGGAGGTGCTCGGCGGCCTGCGTTTCGACGACGAGGTGCTGGAGTGGGTGACCGGTGCGTTGCGGGCGAGCCACGACGACGAGAAGCGTTACGATGACGAGGTGGTGGCCCGGCTGCGGGCGGAGTACGACAAGCTCCAGCAGCGCATCGACGCGATGTACGTCGACAAGCTGGACGGGCGCATCGACGCCGCCTTCTTCGACCGCAAGTCCGCCGACTGGCGTTCAGAGCAGCAAGAGTGTCTCGCGACCATCGCGCGCCACCAGAACGCGAACCAGACCTACTTCGACGAGGGCGTGCAGCTTCTCGAACTCGCGCAGAAGGCCGGGGAGATGTTCCGCACCCAACCTTCGAACCAGAAACGGCGCCTGTTGGGATTCGTACTATCGAACTGCACCTGGGAGGGTGGCGAACTGACCGCCACCTACCGGCAACCGTTTGATTTACTTGCGAAAAACGTTCTTGAGTTCAGCCAACGGAAGCGGTCCGGAGAACCCGAAACCGCTATTTCCGAGATTTGGCTCCCCGACCTGGGCTCGAACCAGGGACCCAATGATTAACAGTCATTTGCTCTACCAACTGAGCTATCGGGGATTGGCAGAAGGCGCGCAGTTTAATTGTGTGCGGTAAACCGGTCAATGGAGAAAAGGAAAACCGAGACTCTCTTTTTTCGGGCATCGGGAGACGGCCACGCTCCGTGCGGAGCACCCCGGAACGGCCACCAGGGTTTGGCGGGACGTCAGGGAGAAGGACNTGTCGGGCACGCAGGCGGGCGTTGACTCCTTGAACGGCCCGGATGGGTCATTCATGTCTTCGTACAGACCGCGGCCAGCAACGCGTTCTCGAAGGCAGCTGCGTCGAAGTGTTCNCGCACGATCACTTCGATGCGACTGTCGTCGAGGTCAGTCAGGGGGACTTCGGTCAGCACGTCGCTCGCAGCGTTGTAGCCGAAGTCGCCTCTGTCGGTGCGGACCANGGCCTTGATGCGTTCGGCATGCATGGTTCCCAACAGTGAGGTGATCGCGGAGTACCGAAAGACGAAGTCCGGCCTGAACAGCCAGCCTGCCGACGAGAAGGTCGGGTCCCGGTTTTCGAGGCGCAGATACCCTTCGGGCGGAAACGTCAAAGGCGGCTCGGCCATGGGAGTCTGCAGTTCGGTCAGAGGCTGACTGTCGTGCTCGTGCTCGCGGTCTTGTGCCTGGGCGAGCACCCCCCGCGTGGANTTCGGGCTGAGGGTGTCGAGGGGCAGACTGCCGTTGGCGGATGTGACCAGGTTGCCGGACCAGCCACGGGCGTCCAGATGGTTCCGGAGTNCCCGGGTTTCGGTGTCGCNATAGAGGTCGGCCTTACTGGCGACGATCACGTCGGCGATGTCGATCTGCTGGTTGAAGGTCTCATGCGACGCGTACCGTGTATCGCTGATCTTGCGGGCATCGACCAGTGTGACGGTTGAACGCAGGTCCAGGATGTCCCGATAGTACGCGGACTGCAGCNTCTCGAGCACTTCCATCGGGTGGCCGAGGCCCGTTGGTTCAATCAGCAGTCGGGACGGTTTCGCCCTGGAGAGCAGCATGCGCATGGCCATCTGCATCGGGATACCTGCCGCGCAGCACATGCAACCGCCCGCAACTTCCCGGACGTAGACGCCGCCCGACCCAGAAGCNGATCCGGCGATCAGTTTGCCGTCGATCCCAACTTCTCCGAACTCGTTGACGAGTACTGCCCAGCGTTCGTCTGCTGGCTTCTGTGCCAGCAGATTCATGACGACGGTTGACTTGCCGGCGCCGAGAAAGCCTGTGATGACGTTGGTGGGGATATTCCGCAGTTCGCCCATCTACTTTTCTTGCAGACNGGCTGAGGGCTCTTGGTTCAGANNGGCTGGGGGTTCTTCGTGCTGACAGGCTGACGATCGGCACAGGCTGAAATTCTGCAGATGGCCGAACACGACGAGAGAGGCGCCGATCAAAGTCAGAATCCGTTCCCAGGAGGCTCCCAGTACCTCGTGGCCGACGATTGCCGTCCCCAGCAGCACAGCCACTCCGGATCCTCCCCAGACAAGTACCCGTATCCGGCGATGGCGGCGGCATCCCATGAAGAGTGCGAAGAGGCTCGTTGGAAGCACGACGAAGATCAGTGCGAGATGGAAACGCTCGTCAGCGAACGGAAGAGATGTCAATGACGGGAGAAGGACCATCGCGGCCGGCAATGCCAGGCAATGCAGCATGCACAGCGCCGACAGCCCGATCGCCGCACGGTCGAGTAGTTCGGTTGTGGTCTGGATGGTCAAGCGTCGTCCTCGACCGCACAGGTCTTGCAGAGACAGTCGAGCTCGAGCTGACTGTTGTCGAGCCGGTAATCAGCCGCCTCTACAACCTTGGCAATGGAGCGGATGGTTGCGCGGGAGATGGCAACCTCCTTCACCTGATTACATGCCTTACAGATCAGGAACTGGGGCGTTTCGTGCGCGTGATCGCAGGTGATGTGGGAGCACGCGACGTATTTGTTCGCGAGCTTCAGATGGTGCACTAGATCCTCGCCTTCCAGGAACTCTAGAATCCGGTAAACCGACATGGGCAGGAGATTGATCTTGAGTTCCTGGCGGCAGAAAGCCGCCAACTCATAGGCCGACAGCGCCTTCTGAGATTCCAGCAGCCCGGTCAACACCTGACGCCGTTTCTCCGTCAGCTTGCTGCCGTGCTCCGCACACTGATGTTCAGCGTGCTCAAGTACCTCGAGGGTGGTTGTACTCGTCACGGGTGGCTCTTCCTGGATGGCTCTTCACGGATGGCTTTTCACTAATGGACCGTCACTGAGGTCTTTTGGTTTCGTGTTACAACATAACACAATGCTCGTTACCGTCACACTTGCCCCGAGCCCGCGCCGACCGCTGTCGAGATGCGGTACGCGCGCCATGCCGGCACGAGACTGAGTAGCAAGGTCGTGAGGTAGATGAGTCCGAGCGCGGTCATGCTGGAGGGATAGAAGACCTGCATCGACAGCGACATGCCGGTCTCGTGGGCCAGGGTGTTGTTGACCAGGGCGATCCCGACCAGGAGAGCGGCGATGGCCGTGATGATTCCCAGCGTGACGATCAGCAGTGCCTCCACGACCAGCAGCCCCAGGATAAAGAGCGAGGGCGCGCCGATACTTCGCAGAATCCCGATTTCCCGGCCGCGTTCCCGCATGGATGCAAGCAGCATGGCGACCATGCCGAACAGGGCAGAGACGAAGACCAGAAGCGATATACCGCGCAGGGTGTCCTCGACGGTACCCACGAGCTCCCAGAGCTGAGCCAGTGCCACGCCCGGCAGAATGGCGAGCAGAGGCTCCCCCGTGTATTCGTTGATCCAGCGCTGCACGCGCAGCGACGCGAACGGCGAGTTCACGCCAACCAGCAGAGCTGTCACCGGGCGTGACACGCCAGTGTGGGGGTGCTCATCATCATGATCGTGCCCATCGGGTTGCGCCCGATGGGCAGCATGGTGGGAGCCTTCTTTGACTTCTTGATGGCTCGCATCAGGCTGGTCGTGTGCGTGATGATCGTCGGCGGGGTGGTCCTCCTCTGCGCCATTTTCGTTTGCTGCGGCGTCGGCATGATCTTCGTCATGCTCATGCTCATGCTCATGGTCTTCGGTATGGTGCTGCTGCTCATCTGTGTGCACCTTCGCGTCATGTCCGTGCTCTTCGGCTGTGTGGTCTCCCTCAGGTGCGTCGTTGTGCCCGTGGTCGTGCGCTTCAGCGTCGTGGTGCCCCTCTTCGTCCTGTCCCGGCTCCCGCGCGCCGTCGTCATGGATCGCGTCAATTGCTTGGAGGCTTGCGAACAGCGCGTTGTCGATGGGTGTGCCGGTCGGGGCGAGGATGCCGCTGACGGCAAATGGCTGCTGGTCATGTTGGTGGAAGCTCTCATCCGCGACGCCGTGGCTCAGTACTATCGGGTTGCCGATGCGGTACCTCAGTTGCCGCGCAACCTCGCTGCCGAGGACAATGTCTTCGGCTGCGGCGAACGCACGTCCGGCGCTGAACTGCAGGCTCTGACTGCGCCCATACTGATAGCGCTCGAAGTAGTCCACGGTTGTTCCGACAACGCGGAAGCCGCGGTGCGAGTCGCCGAGCGAAACGGGCACGATCCACTCGATGTTGGCCTGCCCCGCAAGCGCGTCGACCGCCTCGGGGCTGATATTCGAAGTAGCGTTCCCGATGCGGAAGACCGACAGGAGCAGCAGGTTGATTTCGCCGGTGCGTGCACCAACGATGAGATCGACGCCCGAGACACTGCTCGCGAATCCCGTGCGGGCCTCCTGGCGCACGTGTTCGACGGCCAGCAGCACGAACACGCTCAGCGCAACGGAGACCACCGTGAGGAGCACGCCGCCCAGCCGAAAACGAAGGCTGTGCCCGGCGACATTGAAGAGTGCCCGCAGGTGACCCATCAGGCCGGCACCCCGACGCGGTTCAGTTCAGCGATGGCCACATGCTGATCGAAGTAGGAGCCAATGGTCGGGTCATGGCTGACGAACACCATTGCGCTGCCGGTGGCCTCGAGCGCCTCCAGCAGAAGCTTCAGGAATGCATCACGGTTGCTGTGGTCCAGCGCTGACGTCGGCTCATCGACGAGCAGCAGTGCCGGCGAGTTGATGAGGGACCTGACGATCGCGACCCGCTGCTGTTGCCCCATACTGAGCTGGCGCGCGGGCCGCGTGTGCAGAGCGCTTTCCAGGTTCATCTGATGGAGCAGCTCGATCGCCCGGGACCGTGCGGAGGCTGCGCCCGAACTGCCGAACTGTGCGGCCAGGAGGACGTTGTCGAGCACCGAGAGATAGGGGATGAGATTGAACTGCTGGAACACGACGCCGATGTGACGCGCCCGGAAGGCATCGCGCTGCCTGACAGACAGCAACCCGAGGTCCGTTCCGAGAATCGAGACCGCCCCCCGCGTGCGGACCAGCAGACCCGCGAGCAGACCCAACAATGTCGATTTGCCGCTGCCCGAGTCGCCTTGCAGAAACACCCGCTCGCCGCGAGCCACCCGCCAGGCGGGTACGTCGAGGACAGGCGCTGCTGACGGGGAGAATCGGAAGAGCAGGTCGCCGACCTGTATCGCCGGTGCGTCATTGTCTGGCAAAGTGTGAGTCGGCACGTCCCGGCTCCTTGCGCGAGGTGGGGCAATGATACAATGTAACGTCTGCGATGCGCAGCGACCTCCCGCCATGAAACGACTGTTCCTGATGCTCAACGCATTCGCCGGTGCCACCGCGCTCACGGTTGCGTTCGCGAACGCGGAGGTCGCAACCCTGAACTGGCAGGACCTGCTGCCTGATGCTCGCGTGAAGTCCCCGGAAAATGCGGACGTTCCCGCCTGGGAGCGCGTTCGTGTTGATCTCGACAAGAAAGACATCCGGATCCCGGGGTTCATCGTGCCGGTGGAGTACGACGACCAGCAGGTGGTGACCCGGTTTCTGCTCGTTCCCTATTTCGGCGCCTGCATCCACGAGCCGCCGCCCGCTCCAAACCAGACGATCTACGCCGAGTTCGAGGCTGGCTACAAGCTCGAGTCGCTGTGGTCTCCTGTCTGGATCGAAGGGAAGATCCACACCAGCCGTGTCGAGGAAGATCTCGCAACCGCGGCCTACACGTTGAGCGCGAGCAAGATCGAACCCTACTGACGTCCGGCGCCGGGTCACTGCAGCCAGCGCCCTGACAACAGTCTGCGAGCCTGGCGTTCGCCTTGGCTCATGCTGTTGCCGCGCTGCGTTAAGATCACAGATCGTCCGGAGCGAGGGTCATCGACATGAAAAGTGGCGTCTTCGAGGTCTTCTCCGACTACAAACCGGCTGGTGACCAGCCTGCCGCGATTACGCAACTCGTCGACGGCATCGAGTCGGGGCTCGCCTCGCAGACCCTGCTCGGGGTCACGGGCTCGGGGAAGACCTACACCATTGCGAACGTCATTGAGGCGGTGCAGCGCCCCACGCTGGTGATGGCGCCGAACAAGACCCTGGCAGCCCAGCTCTATGGGGAGTTCAAAGAGTTCTTTCCGCGGAACTCGGTCGAGTACTTCGTTTCCTACTATGACTACTACCAGCCGGAGGCCTATGTCCCGGCGTCCGATACGTACATCGAAAAAGATGCCGCGATCAATGAGCACATCGAACAGATGCGGCTCTCGGCGACCAAGGCGCTGCTCGAACGCCGCGACAGCCTCGTGGTGGCCTCGGTGTCATCGATCTACGGGCTTGGTGATCCCGGCGCTTATCTCAAGATGGTGATGCATCTTGACCGGGGAGACCGGGTTGATCAGCGCACGATCCTTCGGCGTCTCGCCGAGCTTCAGTACACGCGGAACGAAATGGAACTCCGGCGCGCGACCTACCGGGTGAGAGGCGACGTCATCGACATCTTCCCCGCGGAGTCGGACCGCGACGCGATCAGGGTCGAGTTGTTCGATGACGAGATCGAACAACTGTCCTTCTTCGATCCGCTGACAGGCGAGGTGCTGCGCAAGGTGCCGCGTGTCACCGTGTTTCCCAAGTCCCACTACGTGACCCCACGGGAAACGATCGAAAACGCGATTGGCGAGATCCGCGAGGAGTTGATTGACCGGCTTGCGTACCTGCGCGACGCGAACAAACTGGTCGAGGCCCAGCGCCTCGAGCAGCGCACACGGTTCGATCTCGAGATGATCAAGGAGCTTGGCTACTGCAACGGGATCGAGAACTACTCGCGGTACCTCTCCGGTCGTGCGGCAGGCGAAGCGCCGCCGACCCTGTACGACTATCTCCCCGACGACGCGTTGCTCGTGATCGACGAGTCGCACGTCGGCGTGCCGCAGCTTGGCGCCATGTACAAGGGCGACCGCTCGCGGAAAGAGACCCTGGTCGAGTTCGGTTTCCGCCTGCCCTCTGCGCTCGATAATCGCCCGCTGCGGTTCGATGAATGGGAAAAGCTCGCGCCGCAGATGATCTTCGTATCGGCAACGCCCGGCCCGTACGAGGGGGAGCATGCGGGTCAGGTTGTGGATCAGGTCGTGCGGCCCACCGGGCTGATCGACCCCGAGATCGAGGTGCGGCCCGCGCAGACCCAGGTGGACGACCTGCTCGGGGAAATCAACGAGCGCGTTGCAAAAGGCGACAGGGTGCTCGTCACCACGTTGACGAAGCGCATGGCGGAGGACCTCACGGAGTATCTCGACGAGCACGACGTACGGGTGCGGTACCTGCACTCCGATATCGACACCGTGGAGCGGGTCGAGATCATCCGCGATCTGCGCCTGGGGGAGTTCGATGTCCTGGTGGGCATCAACCTGCTCAGGGAGGGCCTCGACATGCCCGAGGTCTCACTGGTCGCGATCCTGGACGCGGACAAGGAGGGCTACCTGCGCTCCGACAGGTCGCTGATCCAGACCATCGGCCGCGCCGCGCGAAACCTCAACGGCAAGGCGATCATGTACGCCGACAGGATCACGGACTCGATGGACCGTGCGATCCGGGAGACCGATCGACGTCGGGAGAAACAGATTGCGCACAACGTGGCGAACAACATTGTGCCGGTGTCNATCCGCAGGGAGGTGACGGACATTCTCGAAGGNGCGCGCGATACGCCGGCGCGTGGCAAGGGCAAGGGCAAGGGCAAGAAGGTGGCCGAGGNTCGCGGCAAGTACCGTCGCGGGGCCGTGCTGAACCAGGGCGACCTCGAGGCGGAGATCCTGCGCCTCGAGAAAGAGATGTTCGAGCACGCCAAGAACCTCGCCTTCGAGGAGGCGGCGCACCTGCGCGACCAGATCGAAGAACTGCGGAGTCAGTTCGTTGCGTCGGCCTGAGTTGTCCGTCCGGTCTGCTGCTGAATGTGCAGTGCGCGAGAGGGCGATCGCTGCGTTGGCAGAAACTTTGCGGACTGAGGCGCGTCAGTGCGTGGAGCATGCGCGGAAGATAACCGTCGGTGAAGGTCGATGAGACGGCGCTGAACTGTTGATCCGGCGCCCGTCCGCCTGCTAAATTTCGCGACTTCCCGTGCGGGCATCCAGGTAAGGGTGTGAGCGGGAAGTCTGAGTCGGGTTGCCAAGGCGTGGCACGGCTCGTTTGAAGGAGCGTAGCTCAGTTGGTTAGAGCATCGTCATGACATGGCGAGGGTCCTCGGTTCGAATCCGAGCGTTCCTACCAAATCCTGCCGGTTGGCGTCCGCCCGGGCGCGAACCGGCGATCCAGACTTGTAGGTGCCGCCCGGCAGGCGGCACCACAAGCACGAGGCGGAGGGCCGGTCGCGCTCATCCCCACACGACAAGCTGAAACCATGTGGCCCTTGGTAGGGGTCACCACTGAAAGCGAGGACAACATGCCAGTGATCACTCTCCCTGACGGGAGTCAGCGTGAATACGCTGAACCCGTATCCGTTGCGGACGTCGCAGCATCCATTGGTTCCGGTCTGGCGAAGGCCGCCCTTGCAGGGCGGGTCGACGGGACCCTCGTCGACACGTCATTCGTCATGTCCGGTGAACACGATCTCGCGATCGTGACGGCCAAGGACGATGACGGTCTCGAGGTGCTTCGGCACTCCTGCGCACACCTCATGGCGATGGCCGTGCAGGACCTGTTCCCTGCGGCGCAGGTCACCATCGGGCCCGTCATCGAGGACGGCTTCTACTACGATTTCGCATATGAGCGCGCCTTTACGCCCGAAGATCTCGAGAAGATCGAAAAGAAGATGACGGATCTGTCGCGTCAGAACCTCACCGTGACCCGTTCCGAGATGTCCCGCACCGACGCCGTGCAGCTCTTCGAGCAGATGGGCGAGAAATACAAGGTCGAGATCCTCGAGAGCATTCCGGGGGATGAAGCGCTGTCCTTCTACAAGCAGGGCGACTTCATCGACCTCTGCCGCGGCCCGCACATTCCGGCGACCGGCAAGCTGCAGGCGTTCAAGCTGACGAAGGTGGCCGGTGCCTACTGGCGCGGCGATTCCCGCAACGAGATGCTGCAGCGCATTTACGGGACCGCCTGGGCCGACAAGAAGGCGCTCAAGGGCTATCTGCGCCGGCTGGAGGAGGCCGAGAAGCGCGATCACCGCAAGCTGGGCAAGAAGTTCGATCTCTTCCATACCCAGGAAGAGGCGCCGGGTATGGTGTTCTGGCATCCGAAAGGCTGGCGGATCTGGCAGGAAATCGAGCAGTACGTGCGCGGCGTGCAGAACCGGAGCGGCTATGTCGAGATCAAGACACCGCAGCTTGTGGACATGTCCCTCTGGGAGAAGTCGGGGCACGCAGAGAAGTTTGGCGACGACATGTTTTCGGTGAACGCGGACAACCGCCTGTACGCGGTCAAACCCATGAACTGCCCGTGTCACATTCAGGTGTTCAACCAGGGCCTCAAGAGCTACCGTGACCTCCCGATCCGCCTTGCCGAGTTTGGTTCCTGCCACCGCGACGAGCCATCCGGCACGTTGCAGGGCACGATGCGGGTTCGCAACTTCGTCCAGGATGACGCGCACATCTTCTGTACCGAAGGGCAGATTCAGGACGAGGTGTCCGATTTCATCGACATCCTCTACAGCGTGTACCGGGACTTCGGTTTCAACGAGATCATCGTGAAGCTCTCGACCCGGCCCGAGCAGCGCGTCGGCAGCGATGAGGTCTGGGACAAGTCCGAAGCCGCGCTGGCGGAGGCGCTCGACGCCAAGGGGCTGGCCTGGGACATCCTGCCGGGTGAAGGGGCCTTCTACGGCCCGAAGATCGAGTTCTCGCTCAAGGACTGCCTGGAACGCGTCTGGCAGTGCGGCACCATGCAGGTCGATTTCTCGATGCCTGGCCGTCTGGATGCGCAATATGTCGCGGAAGACGGCAGCCGGCAGGTGCCGGTCATGTTGCACCGGGCCATGCTCGGCTCTTTCGAACGTTTCATCGGGATACTCATCGAGCAGCATGCCGGCGAGATGCCGGCCTGGCTTGCTCCCGTGCAGGCAGTTGTCCTCAATATCACGGACAGTCAGGAAGACTACGCCCGCGACGTCGAGGCGCGTCTGGCCGGAGCCGGGTTTCGCGTCGAGGCTGACACGCGCAACGAGAAGGTAGGCTTCAAGATCCGTGAGCACACCATCCAGCGCGTGCCCTATTTGCTGGTCGTCGGCGACCGGGAGATGGAAGCCGGGCAGGTCGCGGTGCGCACGCGTACGGGCGAGGATCTCGGCGCGATGTCGATCGACGAGTTCGTGAGCCGGCTGGGTGAGGACGTCGCATCGAAGGGGCTCGAAGCAGCCTGATGCGTCGCCGATCCCGCGAGGGCCTCTGCACACGCGGCATACCCGCCGCGTTCGGGTCAGAGCTGAAAGGGGTCAGGTCGACTAGTGGAAACGTGAAACTTTGCCTATAATCCCCAGCCCCTGTACCCCGGAGAACGCGGAATTAAGAAGGAACAGTCCAAAAGGGCACGAACCAACGACGAAATCACGGCCACCCCTGTACGCCTGATTGGCGAGGACGGCGAGCAGAAAGGCATTTTGCCGCTTCAGCAAGCCATGGCCGCGGCACAGGATGCCAGATTGGATCTCGTCGAAATCGCTCCGGACGCGCAGCCTGTCGTGTGCAAGCTGATGGACTACGGCAAGCACATCTTCGAAGCCAAGAAAGACAAGGCGGCATCGAAGAAAAAGCAGCGCCGTATGCAAGTCAAGGAGATGAAGTTCCGGCCGGGTACGGACATTGGAGACTATCAGGTCAAACTACGCAACCTGACCCGTTTCCTGACAGATGGGGACAAAGCCAAGGTGACGCTCCGTTTCAGGGGCCGCGAGATGGCGCATCAGGAACTCGGTCTCGAGTTGCTGAAACGCATCGAAACGGATCTTTCTGAAATCAGTACGGTGGAGCTCTTCCCGAAAATGGAAGGCCGCCAGATGACGATGGTGTTGGCACCGAAAGGCAAGAAGAAGGGCGTCGCTGCCGGCTGACGCGCTCCAGAGCCCCGACTCACCCACAATCGATTGATTGGTGACTATTGAGGGACCGGCAACGCGAGTTGACCGGCGTTCCCTAATGCGGAGTTATTGCAATGCCAAAAATGAAGACCAAGAGTGGTGCGGCGAAGCGCTTCCGGCGCACGTCGAAGGGCTACAAACATCGTCAGTCCTTCCGTAACCACATCCTGACCAAGAAGAGCACGAAGCGTAAGCGTCAGCTGCGCCATCTGAAGGATATCGCGCCGGCAGATGTGCCTCTCATCAAACGAATGCTAGGCGACTAGCGGGACCAGCGAAGGTCAGGAGCTCAAACAATGCCGAGAACAACGCGGGGCGTCACCGCCCATCGCCGTCACAAGAAAGTCCTGAAGCAGGCCAAAGGCTACTACGGAGCCCGCTCGCGCGTGTTGCGCGTTGCGAAGCAGGCGGTCACGAAGGCAGGCCAGTACGCCTACCGTGACCGCAAGCAGCGCAAGCGCATGTTTCGTGGCCTGTGGATTCAGCGCATCAACGCGGCTGCTCGAGAGAGGGGTATCTCCTATAGCCGGATGATTGCCGGTCTGAAGAAGGAGAACATCGAGATCGATCGTCGTGTGCTTGCGGACCTTGCGCTTAATGAGCGTGAAGCATTTGACGCGCTCGCTGAGCGAGCCAAGGCTGCCCTAGCAGCCTGATCCGACGACCTGGGGCGGCGCGTGCCGTCCCGTCGCAAGCCTGCCCCATTTCTTCGGCTGTGCGCGCTCCCTCCGGGCTACCCGGAGGGGATGACGCAGGTCTGTGGGTCTCAGTTGCCGAGGTCCGCACATGGGTGGTCCCGTCATGCAGGGGACCGTGCGAAGGAGTGAGGAGAGAAGATGGAAGATTTGAAGCAGATTGTTGCGCGGGCCATCGACGCTGTCTCCGCGGCGCCCGATGAGGTCGCGTTGGAGCAGGTTCGCGTCGCGTACCTCGGCAAGAGGGGGCACATTACCGCGCTCAGCAAGTCGCTGGGAAAGATGGATCCCGCGGAGCGGCCCGCGGCCGGTGTGCGCATCAACTCAGCCAAGACTGAGGTTCAGGACGCCATCCAGCAGGCGGCCGCACGCCTCGGCGAAGCCGCTGTCGCGGCGCGCCTTGCGGCTGAAACGGTCGACGTCACGCTGACCGGTAGGAATCCAGGGATTGGCGGCCTGCATCCGGTCACGCGGGTCATCGAACGCATCGAGGACTTCTTCATCGGCATCGGGTACGAGGTTGTCGAAGGTCCCGAAATCGAAGACGACTACCACAACTTCGAGGCGCTGAATCTGCCGCCGCATCATCCGGCGCGGGCGATGCATGACACGTTTTACTTCGACGCGAACACACTGCTGCGCACGCACACGTCGCCCGTGCAGGTGCACGTCATGGAATCTCGGCAGCCGCCGCTGCGCATTATCTGCCCCGGCCGTGTCTATCGCGTCGACAACGACCTCACCCACACGCCGATGTTCCACCAGATCGAGGGGCTGGTCATCGACCGGACCACGAGCTTCGCCGAACTCAAGGGCACGATCATCCAGTTCCTGCAGGTGTTCTTCGAGAAGTCGCTCGAAGTCCGCTTCCGCCCGTCCTATTTCCCCTTCACGGAACCCAGCGCCGAGGTCGATGTGCAGTGTGTGCACT
>PBVL01000026.1 GCA_002728675.1 Gammaproteobacteria bacterium | reverse complement strand
CGACAACACGCCGGAATCGATTACCAATGCCCCATCAACACTCTGCGGATCAACATTAACAACCTACTGGCTTTACACATCTAGGTCGAACCGCGGTGACCGTCCCGGTCAGCCCGATATGTCCGCGCGGCGACGCCGGCCCAGCAGGACACTCAACGCAACTCCCGCGCAAAGCGCCACCAGCAGTGGCGTTGCCCCAAATCGTGCAAACGGCGTTCTGCCAGTCATCGTCCGCACCTCGGCAGTCACGACGTCCGCCTCGAACTGCGGGGCGGACGCGACGATGTGACCGGCAGGATCGACCACGGCACTGACACCATTGTTGGTGGCACGAACGAGGTAACGCCCCATCTCCTTCGCCCGCATCCGTGCAATCTGCATATGCTGCAGCGGGCCGATGGAACGCCCGAACCAGGTGTCATTGCTGATCGTCACGAGCAGCGCCGGGTCCGGCGCAGCGTTGCGTACCAGCTCTCCGTAGGCGATCTCGTAGCAGATCGACAGCGAGAGTTCGCCAGCGCGAAACACGAGCGGCGCCTGCTCGCCGGGGCCGGGGCGATTGCGTGACATCGGCAGATCGAAGAACCGGATCGTGCCCCGCAGCCACGCCTCGAGCGGAACATACTCACCAAACGGCACCAGATGGCGCTTGAGGTAGACAGCACCGTTGCCTGCACCCAGCACCATCGCCGAGTTGTAGTACTCACCTTCGTCTCCCACCCGGGGAATGCCCACGATGAGCGCAGACCCCGCGGCGCGGGCTCGCTGATCGAGTGAAGCCAGATACGCTTCGCCTCGCTGCGGCTTGAACGTGAGTGACGCCTCTGACCATACGATGAGATCCGAACCCCAGTGCGGAGCGGTCAACGCCTCGTTGCGATCGACGATGTTCTGGACCTGATCCCTGCGCCACTTGATCGCCTGATCAATGTTCGGTTGAACGGCCGCGACCCGGAACGTCGGTCCATCCGGTTCGGCGAAAACGGCGAGCCCCGCGCCTGCCCCGAGGATCCACGGGGCAAGCGTGCAGCCGGCGGCAAGCAGCCGGCGCCAGCCGGTCTCGGTAAGGCAATGCACCGCGCCCGCCCCGGTCGCGGCAACCGCCACAGATACAGCAAGGACTCCGCCAACGGGAGCCAGCGCGCCAAGCGCCGTCTCGAGGTGACCGTAGCCCGCGTAGAGCCAGGGAAAGCCCGTCAGAATCCAGCTTCTGGACCACTCCGCCAGGGGCCACAGCAGTACGAACAGAAACGCCGGTCCCGCGGGGTTTGCTCCGAGACCGCCGGAGAGTCTGAGCAATCCCGTCCAGACCAGCATCTGCAGCGCGAAGAGCAGCGCGATTCCCGAAACGAACAGCAGTACGAGGAACCCGGCCAGGAGCGGGGTGGCGCCTCCATACACGTTGATGCTGACGTATACCCAGGACGCCCCAACCCCAAACGCTCCCGCCCCGAACGCCCAGCCGATCAGCGCCAGGCGGGCCCAGCCGCGCGTTCCGCCATGCGCCGCAACTTCCTCTCTGGCAACCCAGTAGAACGCCGCGATGGCGACCACACCGACCCACCACAGATCGAATGGCGCAAGTGACAGCGGATACAGCGCCCCAGCCACGAGGGCTTGAAGCGGCCGCGAGCGAAGGGGCCTCATCAGTCCGAAACGCCTTCCGCGTCGTGCAGTGTGTGCCGGTCAATCCGGGATACGGCGATTGAACGTGCCTGGTCGAGTCCGGCGGGACAGACCCGTGACGGTCCTGATGTGGCTGCGGACACCGCGCCGCCCCGGTGCGCGTTGGACTCAGTCTGCCCGTTCGGGCTGAGCGCCCGTAACGGTCAGCTGGAGCAGATGGATCCGTCGGCTGTCGGAGTTGAGGACCTTGAAGTTGAACCCATCGATCCCGATGCACTCGTCCCGCTTCGGCAGATGGCCGAAGTGTTTGACGACGAGGCCACCCACCGTTTCGACGTCCGCACACGCGATCGCAGCCGCGAAGTGTTCGTTGAAGTCTTCGAGCGGAGTCAGTGCTTTCACGATGTAACCGCTGTCCGCGTGCTGCTTGATGAAGTCATCAGGGTCGAAGTCGTATTCGTCCTCGATTTCACCGACCATCTGCTCGAGGACGTCCTCGATCGTCACGATGCCGGCGACGCCACCGTGTTCGTCGCAGACCAGGGCAAGATGGCTACGGTTCTCCCGAAACTCCTGGAGAAGAACGTTCACCCGCTTGCTTTCCGGTACCCGCGTGACGGGCCGAAGCAGATCACGCATCGAAAACTTGCGTCTCCCGTTTGCCGGCAGCGCCAACGGCAGCAGGTCTTTCGCGAGCAGGATCCCGATCACGTCATCCGCATCTTCACCCGTCACCGGGAAGCGCGAGTGGCCGCACTCGACAATGCGCGGCAGGAACTCCTCGGGCGACTCGCTGACGTTGATGCTGACCACCTTGGGCCGCGGGACCATGATCTCGCGTACCTGCATGTTCGAAACGGTGAGCGCGCGCTCGATCATGTCGAGCGCCTCACGATCAATGATACGCTTCTGCTCCAGCGCACGGAGCAGTTCAATCAGGTCGGATTTGCTTGTCGGTTCACCTGTGATGGTTGCGGCAAGCCGCGCCAGCCAGGTCTGTTCCTTCTGTGCCGCCGCGTCGTTCATGAGCAGTTCTGCACGCGGTATGGATCAGCAATCCCCAACTGGCCCAGCAGTTGTACTTCCAGACCTTCCATGCGCGTTGCGTCCGCGTCGTCCTCATGGTCGTAGCCAAGTAGGTGCAGGACGCCATGAACAAGCAGGTGCGTCAAGTGCGCGTCCAGCGCCTTGCCTTGCTCGCCTGCCTCGCGAACCGCAACCGGATGGCAGATGACCACATCGCCAAGCAGCATCCGATCACCCTCGACAGGCACCTGATCAGGGAAGGACAACACGTTGGTCGGCCCCGTCCTGCCGCGATAGGACTCGTTCAGCGCTGTGCCGGTTTCAATGTCGACAAGCGACACAACAACCTCTGAAGGACCCTCCGCCTGCCCCGCCAGCACATGCCGGGCGACCCTGGCCGGGTCAACGTTCCCGAGCGCAAAGCTCGAAACGACCTCCACTGAATGGTCCTCAGGCCTCGTCGACATCGTGGCGGGCATAGGCCTCGACAATGCGTTGCACGAGTGGATGCCGCACGACGTCGCGCGCGTCGAACCGCGTGAAGGAGATTCCCTTCACGTCATGCAGCACCTTCATGACGTGCCTGAGACCGGACAGCTCCCGCTTGGGCAGGTCGACCTGGGTGACGTCGCCGGTCACGACCGCAGTTGACCCGAACCCGATCCGGGTCAGGAACATCTTCATCTGCTCGACCGTCGTGTTCTGACTTTCGTCAAGAATCACGAACGAGTCATTCAGAGTCCGTCCCCGCATGTAGGCAAGGGGCGCGACCTCAATCACGCTCTTCTCCAGCAGCTTCTCGACACGCTCGAAGCCGAGCATCTCGTAGAGTGCGTCGTACAGCGGCCGCAGGTAAGGATCGATCTTCTGACTCAGATCCCCGGGCAGGAAGCCAAGTTTTCCCCCCGCCTCGACCGCCGGCCGCACCAACAGGATGCGTCTGATCGACTCCCGCTCGAGCGCCTCCACTGCACAGGCCACTGCGAGATACGTCTTCCCCGTACCCGCCGGCCCGATCCCGAAGTTGAGGTCATTCGAACGGACCGCACGAACATAGTGAATCTGGTTTGCCCCCCGCGGCCGCACCGTCTTCCGGCGCGTATTGATCAGGTCGCCTGAATCATCTGCTTCGCCCCTGACGAGCGCGTCGACCCCCGACTCCTGCAGATAGAGGTGAACGTCATCTGCCGACAACGTCGTCCCGCTCTTGACCTCTCGATAGAGATGGTCGAGCAGCTTCCCCGCGGCCCTGGCCACGGCGTCGTCACCATGAATACGGAAGTCGTTCCCGCGGTTCTGAATCGTAATCCCGAGTCGGGACTCGATTTGCCGCAGGTGCGCATCGTAGGGTCCGCAGAGAGTCGCGAGTTGCTGGCTGTCGTTGGGCTCCAGGAGCAACTGGAGCGGAGAGGCAGTGCTGTCCAAATAGGGATCAACCTGAAATTAGGTCATTAGAATATAACGCGCTGAAAACGAGGGGAAGCAGCCGCGAACGGGCAGGCGCGCACGGGACGTCAATGTTGCGCCGCAAACGTCAGGACGACGGCAGCAGTTCACCCCGGAGCGAGTTCGGCAGCGCTTCGGTCACACGGATCGTCGCAAACCCGCCAATCAGGGAGCGGGGGCCCGTAAAGTTCACAACCCGGTTGTTCTCGGTGCGGGCCTGCAACTGTGCGTCATCCCGTTTCGACACACCGGTGACCAGCACGCGTTGCGCGCTGCCCACCATTGCCTCGCTGATCGCCATCGCCTGCTCACCAATCCGCGCCTGCAGACGCTGCAGGCGCGCTTTCTTTTCTTCCGCCGTCGTATCGTCCGGCAGGCCCGCCGCTGGCGTCCCTGGTCGCTGCGAGTAGATGAAGCTGAACGAATGATCGAAACCAATCTCCTCAATCAGATCCATCGTCGCTTCGAAGTCCTCCGCAGTCTCGCCCGGAAAGCCCACGATGAAGTCGGAGGACATGCTGATGTCCGGCCGGACTTCCCGCAGCCGCCGGATCTTGTCGACATAGGCTTCCGCCGTGTGCCCCCGCTTCATCGCTGCAAGAATCTGATCCGAACCGCTCTGCACCGGCAGATGCAAGTGACTCACGAGCTCCGGCACTTCTGCATAGACGTCGATCAAATTGTCCGTGAAGTCGTTGGGGTGTGAGGTGGTGTAACGGATCCGATCAATACCATCGATCTGCGCAATCACCGTGATCAGGAAGGCGAGGTCGACCGCTTCGCTGTCTTCGAGGGCGCCGAGATACGAGTTGACGTTCTGCCCCAGCAGATTCACTTCCCGCACGCCGCGTTCGGCCAGCGACACGACCTCGGCAATCACGTCCCGGACGGGGCGGCTGACTTCTTCGCCCCGCGTGTACGGCACCACACAGAACGAGCAGTACTTGCTGCACCCCTCCATGATCGAAACGAACGCGGAAGGTCCGTCGACCGACGGCTCAGGCAACGCATCGAACTTCTCGATCTCCGGGAACGTCACATCCACGAGCGCAATGTCGCCCTTGCGCCGCAGCAGCTTCGGCAGCCGGTGCAGCGTCTGTGGCCCGAAGATCACATCCACGAACGGCGCACGATCGGTGATCGCGTCCCCCTCCTGGCTGGCGACACAACCGCCCACGGCAATTTGTACGCCATCCCGCGCAGCCTTCAGCGTCTTCCAGCGCCCCAGCTGGTGGAAGACCTTTTCCTGAGCCTTCTCCCGGATCGAGCAGGTGTTCAGCAGCAGCAGATCAGCCTCCTCTTCGGAGGCGGCGATCTCGTAGCCGCTGTCGGCCTGCAGCAGGTCGACCATGCGCGACGAGTCGTACTCGTTCATCTGGCAACCGTGCGTCTTGACGAACACCTTGGGCACAATCGACCTCAGGTCGATGAAGGGGCGACCATTATAGTCGGGNCGATCCGCGACTCCAGCGCTGCGCGAGCCTGTCAGTGCCTCACATGCTGCCCCCCGGGGCGACCCGGTTGAACAGCGCAAGCACAAACGTCACGACGGAGGCTGCANCCCCGACGGCAACGCCGGCCCGCGCCAGCCCCACCGAACCCCTGAGACGCCAGACAACCAGGCCGAGGAACATCACGACGGCCCCGNCCTGAAGCACGCCGGCGATCTCGAGTGCTTCGAGGTTCGCCAACTCTTCATCGAGCTGCCACCACGCGTCGTAGTTCAGCGAGAGTGCCGGTGGAGGCAGGACGAGCACCAGCACAATACTCGCCGCCGACTGACAGGCGAACGCCCAGAATCCCGTCGCCACCGCGACAAGGCTCACGTCAGGCGGCACCCGATCGTCGAGCCACTCCACGATCAGTATCAGTATCAGTATCAGTATCAGTATCAGACTGACAGCAAACGCGAACACGAGAAACGCCGTCACGCCAACAGCCAGGAGCGCACCCATTTCAATGACGCCGTGCGGAAGCAATACGGCCAGCAGATACACCAACGAGACTCCGGTCCACACGGCGACAGCCACTTCGATCCCAAGCAGCGCACCGTTGAAGATCAGGACAACTGCGGTGATGATTCCGAACGACAGCACGCCGGCCACCAGCAGGCAAAGCACTGCAAGGTTCTGGCGGGCAATGTACCGGAACGCCGACGCTCCACGCATCTCCAGCACCTCGGCAGCGCAGAAACCGCCTTCAGGTGCGCGAACGTCGGCACCCTGAGCGGCGACGATGAATCCGATCAGCGCAGCGAGCAGCCATATCTGGACCGCCGCGATCGTGTGATGCGACACATGCATGGGCGCGTCGGTCAGTCGTTGGGGAGTTGCCGGAGCGCCGCAATCCGATCGTTGATCGACGCCGGCCGCGATCTGCTGAAGCGCATGCTGCAGGCCCCCCGCCACAGCCAACCCGACCACCTGAACGCCGCGTTCGCCGCATACCACCTCGAAGACTACGCCCTGACCGTGAGCGAGTGGGAGGTCGCCTCGGGAAACGGCAAACCGGGTGGACCGCGGGAACTCCGTGCCGACGCGGCACTCGCCGCGGCACATGCGGATCGCAAACTCGGTCGCGTCGAGGCAAGCGACGTGATCCTGGACGAATGGGAACGGCGCGTCAGCAGCCGGATCGAAGACAATCCGCGGCCCGAGCCCTATCTCTGGTATCGCCACGCAAGCGTCGCGACGATCCGCGGCGACCGGGCCGCCGCCCTGCGACACATTCAACGCGCCATCGACGAAGGCTGGCGCCAGCACTGGCGTCCGCACGTCGAGCCGGCCCTCGCCGAGCTGCGCGATGACCGTGACTTTCAGGCGATGATGTCCGGACTCGAAACGCGCATGCGGGTGTCATGCGCGAACAACTCGCCTACGACGAAGCCTTGCGGGCGAAATGGCGTGGCTGAACGTCAGCACAATCCCGTTCATGCACCGTCGCGTACTGCGCGGCAACGGCGTAGACTGAAACGCAGTCGGCACACCGTGCCCCCCTTCCATCTCCAACCGCAGCCAGGAGACCCACACATGAAGATTCAGTCGCTGGGACACGTCGTTATCAAGGTGCGCAACATCGAGAAGTCAACGGAGTTCTACAGCGGCCTGTTGGGTCTCCCCGTAGTCGCCCAAAACGAGAAGCCGAAGATGGCGTTCTTCTCGCTCGGCAACCATCACGACTTCGCTGTCATGGAAGTTGGTGAGGATGCCGAGGGCACAACCGGCAAGCAGGTTGGACTTGCACACGTCGCGTTCAAGGTTGGCGATGACCTCGACGCACTTCGGGAAGCGAAGAGCCACCTCGAGGGTGCCGGCGTCCAGAGTGCGCCCGTCGACCACGAAGTCACCAAATCGCTCTACTTCAGCGATCCCGACGGCAATCAGGTCGAGTTGTACGTCGACGCCTCCGATGCATGGCGGGAGGAGCCGCAGCGGGTTGCCCAGAGCGGACCGCTCGCGCTCTGAGCCCAACGCGCGGGCGCTACGACCACCTGACCCGCAGAGCGACCCTCTGACACATCGGCGATGGCCCACCATTTCCGAACCGGTGCGCGATTGACATCAGAAAACGAAACCACTTAACTCGCCCTCCCTGTGAGCACGCGGCTCCACCCAGCGACGGACCCACCAGCACATGTCAGACCCGGTATACAAAGTCATTTTTTTCAACCAAGGCCAGATCTTCGAAGTCTTCGCGCGGCAGATTTACCAAAGCGATCTGTACGGCTTCATCGAGATCGAAGAACTGCTGTTCGGCGAGAGGAGCCAGATGCTGGTCGACCCGGGTGAGGAGAAGCTCAAATCCGAGTTCGAAGGTGTGAACCGTAGCTATCTTCCGATGCACTCCATCGTTCGGATCGACGAAGTCGCCAAGGAAGGAGTGGGCACCATCAGCGAAGCCAAGGGTAACGTCTCACCGTTCCCGATGCCCTCGTTCAACCCGGGCAAATCTGACTGAACCCCGTGGCGGCTGACCCCGCCCGCTGAACACTGTCCGGCGCACGCCGGTGTCGACGCATGTATCCAGGCCAGCACCCACCCGATCGCATCGCTTACCGCATGGCCGATTCCGCGGAAGCAATCACGTACGGCGAACTGGAGGCGGCTTCCAATCAGGCCGCCCACCTCTATCGCGAGCGCGGTCTCACGCCCGGTGACGGGATCGCAATCCTGCTGGGCAACGAACCGGACTACCTGAAGATCGTCTGGGGCGCCCAGCGCTCCGGGCTCTATTTCACCCCGATCAGCGTACTGTTCTCCGCCGCCGAGATCGAATACATCGTCGACAACTCGGATGCGAAACTGCTGATCACGAGGACGGCCTTCGCGGACGGGATCGACCTCACCCCGTTCGATGCGGACGTCCTGTTGCTGGACGGGGACGATCCCGCGACCAACTGGTTCGGGCAGGCGGGCACGCAACCCACCGAGCCCATCGCGGACGAGACCGAAGGCGCCGAGATGGTCTACTCGTCGGGCACCACCGGCAAACCGAAAGGCGTGCGGTTCCCACTGTCCGGCGCCGAACTCGGCACGATCCCGAAGCTGTTCCAGACCCGAATCAAGATGCACGCGATGACGGAGGCAACGCGGTACCTCTCGACCGCCCCGCTCTATCACTCGGCGCCGCTGCGCTACAACCTTCTGGTGACGCGGCTGGGCGGGACGTCGGTCATCATGCCGAAGTTCGACGCCGAGACGGCACTGCGGATGATCGAAACCCACGGCATCACCCACAGCCAGTGGGTGCCGACCATGTTCGTCAGGATGCTTCGCCTGCCCGAGGCAACGCGGCTGGCGTATGACCTCAGCTCACACCGGTATGCCATCCATGCGGCGGCGCCGTGCCCCGTCACCGTCAAGCGTGCAATGCTCGACTGGTGGGGGCCTGTCGTTTACGAGTACTACTCGGGGACCGAGGCAAACGGCTCAACCGCAATCACGCCGGAGGAATGGACCCGGCACCAAGGAAGCGTCGGCAGGGCGATTCACGGCGAGATTCACATTCTCGACGACGACGACAATGAACTGCCGAACGGCGAAATTGGCCGCGTCTTCTTCGCGAACGGGACCGACTTTCACTACCACAAGGATCCGGACAAGACCGCGGCCGCCAAGACCGCCGAGGGCTGGTCGACGCTCGGAGACATCGGCTACGTCGACGACGAGGGTTACCTCTACCTGCGGGATCGCACGTCGTTCATGATCATCTCTGGCGGGGTCAACATCTACCCACAGGAGACCGAGAACGTCCTCATTTCCCATCCACGGGTGGCGGACGTCGCCGTCATCGGCGTGCCGAACGATGAGTTCGGGGAGGAGGTCAAGGCGGTCGTTGAACTCGTTTCACACGCCGATGCCTCGGACGCGCTCGCCGCGGAGTTGATTGGCTGGTGCCGGGAGCGGATCTCCCACGTGAAATGCCCGCGCTCGATCGACTTCACCGAGGCGCTGCCGCGGCATCCGACCGGCAAGCTCTACAAGCACAAGCTGCGCGAGTCGTATTGGGAAGGACACGAATCCCGCATCATCTGAGAGTTTGCGCAGAGCGGTGATTAACCACCTTCCCCGTCCCGGGCCAGCCGCCGCACGAAGTACACCGTGCCCCCCGCCACCGCCGACGGGATCACGATCAGGTTGACGAACGGCACGAGCATTGCAAAGTAGACGACCGCACCAAAGCTGAGCGTGTCGAGCCTCGACTCACCCAGCCGCTCCCGCAGCCCGCGGAACGAGACCATGTTGTTGTCCGCCGCATAATCAGTGTATTGCACCGACATCATCCAGGCCCCNAACAGAATCCAGANTGGCAGCGCCAACGCCTGCACCACCGGGATGAACGACAGGAGTANAAGGGCAAGCATGCGCGGCAACACGTAGGCGATCTTCGCGAACTCCCTGCCAACNGTGCGCGGAATCAGCNCCAGGAGCCCGGGTTCTTCACCCTCCGGCGCGTGTCCGAGGTGCTCCTCCACCCTGATCGCAAGCAACGCGTTGAACGGCGCGGCAATGATGTTCGCCACCATCGTGAATCCATAAAAGAGGACCACGATGAACACCAGCGCGAACAGGACCCACAACACCGCCGACAGCCACGCCAGCCAGTCGGGCAACCAGGCGACCGCGGACTCGACCACGCCGCTGAACAGACCAATGCTGCCCCCGATCAGCGTGATAAACCCCACGATGTTGATCGTCAGGGGGACCAGCACGTAGCCGCGGAAACCGGGCTGCCAGATGAGGGTCGCACCCTCGCGAAGGCAGGCAATTGGACTCATCGAACGTTCACTCCTCATCGGTCAGGCTGCCCGACATCGCGCCGGCCATCGCCGTAAACCCGCGGGGCCCGCCGGCGATGCACTGCAGAATTTCGTCTGCCGCCGCCTCCGGACTCTGAGCCGCCGTGTTCACTTCATGGTCATAGACGCAATCGGCATGCACAACGTTGAACTGTCTGCGCGCCTGACCCAGGGTCCGGTCCCCGCGCTCACGTTCCCGCGCGTCGAGCAGACGGACGAGACAATGCACGCCAACGAACCACGCGGGGAGATCCCGGAAGCCGGTCACCGCCCATTGCCGCCACCGCGCCGTCACCATCACGTGATCCAGCACGACGTTCTTCCCGGAACGGGCGATTGCCGCCGCGGCCGCGTACATCGCCCGGATCAGTTCATCTCCCGCGGGTCCGGGCCGGACCGGGTCGCCCAGAATCCGCGCCCAGAGCTCGTTCAACTGCGGCTTGCCGAGCAGTTCCAGGTAGGCATCGAGGCCCGCCAGCAGCCAGATGCCCTCTCCGCGAGCCTGCAACGCGCGCCCGATCGAGCTTTTCCCCGCGCTGGAGGTACCGTTCAAGACGACTACCGTGCCTGACATCAACGCACTCCTGTTCCGGAGCAGACCGCGTTGACGAACATCGGATCCAACCGTTGTGTGCCGTTCGTCCGGTTACCTTGAGGGTCTGCAACCATGATCTAGACTTGAACCACAGCCAGCGTGAAGTCTTGCACAAGGAAGCGCAAAAAATGGCTAAACGTCGCATCGTATTGTCGTCAAAGGAAATGAACGACATCAAAAAACGCATCGAAACGCTGGAGTCACAGCTGTCGAGGTCTAATGCGCGCGTCGCGGAACTCGAGTCGGGGCTGAATGAAATCAAGGATGTTACTTGCGGCAAGGACGCCGTCGCCCTCCCCGAGCAGTTCTCGAAGACCCTCGAAGACATGATCAAACGCACGATCAACCCTCCCGTGACCCAGCGGGCCATGCCCGAGCTCGCCGAAGAGGGCTAACCGAAGACCGGACCCAAACGGTCCAGGTTGTGCGCCTCGACACGCGACAGGAGTTCGGCAACTGTCTCTTCGGTATTCAGGCGTAAATTCGGGTCGAGTTCGGCCAGCGGCGCCAACACGAAATCCCGTTCAACCGCGCGCGGATGCGGCAACGTCAGGCGGGGCGTCCGAATGACCAGGCCCCCGTAGTCGATCAGATCGAGATCGAGGGTACGCGGCGCATTGACGATCCCCCTCACGCGCCCCGCACGGGCCTCGAGCGCCTGGAGCACATCGAGCAAGGGCACCGGACCAAGCGAGGTCCGGAACGAGACCGCCGAGTTCAGGAACCGCGGTGACCCCGGCGGACAGTCCGCCGGATCAGAGCCCCACATCGACGCCGCGGCGAACGGCCCGTCCGACAGTTCCTGCAGCGCCCGGGCCGCCGCGCGCAGCGTCGCCCTGACATCACCCAGATTCGCTCCCAGCGCAACGAGCGCACGCGGCATCCGCTGTCCTCCTGTTCCCGCTCCTGTGACTGGGTCACCAGCATGCCCAGCGGCGGGGTTTCATGTTAGCGTAGACCCGGCCCGACGGGGCTTGTGGCGCGCGCGAAGCATCGCTTCAGGCGCACCCGTCGGCGTCCGGCCTAGTGTCAAACAGATAGCTTGCGGACAAGCCGCAGCGGAGCATGAGTATGAAGGCAGCCGTCCTCAGGGAATACAACACACCGCTCGAGATCGAAGATGTCGTGGTGTCCAATCCGGGTCCCCGGGAGGTGCTGGTCCGCACCGTCGCGGCGGGGGTCTGCCACAGTGACGTGCATTTCATGAACGGCTCGTATCCATACATACTGCCCACCATCCTCGGCCACGAGTCAGCGGGCGTCGTCGAAGCCGTTGGCAAAGATGTCACCTACGTCAAGAAAGGCGATCACGTCATCACCTGTCTCTCCGCGTTCTGCGGGCACTGTGAGAAGTGCATTACGGGGCACCTGTCGCTCTGTGCAAGCCCCGAGGTCGCGCGCAAGGGCGACGAACAGGCGCGTATCACCCAGAACGACAAGCCCATCCACCAATTCCTCAACCTGTCATCGTTTGCCGAAATGATGCTGATCCACGAGCACGCGCTGGTGAAGATCAAGGAAGAGATGCCCTTTGACCGCGCGGCACTCATCGGGTGCTCGACAACCACCGGAGTGGGCGCCGTGTTCCATACCGCCGGTGTCGAACCGGGCAGCAAGGTCGCAGTCGTCGGCTGCGGCGGCGTTGGCCTCGCGTGCATCAACGGCGCCGCCATCGCGGGCGCCGGACAGGTCATCGCGATCGACATGGTCGAGTCGAAGCTCGAGATTGCCAAGTCACTCGGCGCAACCGACGTCATCAACGCGAGCGAAGTCGACGACGTACCTGCCGCCGTGCGGGACCTGACCGGTGGTGGCGTGCACTATTCCTTCGAGGCGATTGGCCTCAAGGCGACCGCCGAGCAGTGTTTCAAGATGCTGCAGAGTGGCGGCGTCGCGACCGTGATCGGCATGGTCCCGGTTGGCACGATGATCGAATTGCACGGTGCCGAACTGCTGCAGGAGAAGAAAATCCAGGGCTCGAACATGGGCTCGAACCGGTTCCGGGTCGACATGCCCCGCTTCGTCGACTTCTACCTGTCCGGCAAGCTGCATCTGGACGAGATGATCGCCAAGCACATCAGGCTTGCTGACGTGAACGATGCCCTCTCCGCGCTGCAGTCCGGCCAGGAAGCACGCCACGTAATCATGTTCGACCAGTAAGAACGATGTACGCGACCACGTCCGGACTCTCGCTCGAGCGGCTGCAGCGCGTCAGCCGCCTCACCGAGCGTTACGTTGCCGAGGGGAAACTCCCCGGTACGCTGACGCTGGTCGCCAGGCGCGGACATGTCGCCCATCTCGAGGCGAACGGGCACATGGACGTGGAAGCGGGCACTCCGGTCGCCCGCGACACCATCTTCCGCATCTTCTCGATGAGCAAGCCGATCACGAGCGTCGCGCTCATGACGCTCTACGAAGAAGGCCACTTCCAGCTGGACGATCCTGTCTCCCAGTTCATTCCGGGCTTCAAAGACCTCGCCGTGTTCGAAGGCGGGACGGCCGACAGCTACACGACGCGGCCGGTCGACCGCGAGATGACGATCCGCGATCTGCTGACCCACACGTCGGGCCTCACCTACGGCTTCATGAACACGAACGTCGTCGACGAGTTGTATCGGGAACGCGGCGTCGAAGGCTCCGCAACCATCGAGGAGATGGCGCAGAAACTCTGCGACGTTCCGCTGCAGTTCTCGCCCGGCACGAAGTGGCGCTACAGCGTCGCAACCGACGTGTGTGGCTATCTCGTGCAGGCCATCTCGGGTATTCGCTTCGATGAATACCTGCGTACGCGCATCTTCGAGCCACTCGGGATGGTCGACACCGGCTTCCACGTCCCGGCGGACAAGGCACACCGTCTGGCAGCCAACTACCAGCGCACACCCGACGACGGTCTGAAACTGGTCGACCCGCCGGCAACGTCCCGCTACCTGACCGAGCCGACCTATCACTCGGGCGGCGGCGGTCTCGTTTCGACGATCGACGACTACTACCGCTTCGCGGCCATGCTGCTCGGCAAGGGTCAGCTCGACGGTGTGCAGATTCTCGGCCGCAAGACGGTCGAACTCATGCTGATGAATCACCTCCCCACGGGCGGCGACCTCACCAGCATGGGCCAGGCGGTGTTCAGCGAAACCCCGTACGACGGCATCGGGTTCGGGCTCGGCTTTTCCGTGATGCTCGACCCGTCCAACGCGAAGATCCTGGGGACGCCCGGCGAAGGTGCCTGGGGTGGCGCGGCAAGCACGTACTTCTGGGTCGATCCCGGCGAAGAACTCATCGTCATTCTGATGACGCAACTTCTGCCATCATCGTCCTATCCCATTCGGCGCGAGATGCGCGTGGCCGCCTATCAGGCCATTGTGGACTGATCGTGCCGATACCCCGGTCACCGTGACCGAAAACCTATTACATGACACAAAGCAGACAGAAAACGCATGGCCAAGCAGGAAATCGAATCCGAAGTCACCGGTAACGTGTGGAAGGTGGAGAAGTCCGTCGGCGACAAAGTCGCCGCCGAAGACACCATCATGATTCTCGAGTCCATGAAGATGGAAATCCCCGTCGAAGCTCCGTGCGCGGGCACCATCGTCGAACTCCTCGTGAAGGAAGAGGATGCTGTGGAAGAAGATCAGGTCGTGGCGGTCATCGAAGCCGACTGAGACGGCCCCCGAGGTCCCCGCAGCCGCCATGTCGATGGAGACCGGCAATGGGGCTGAGTCCGCCCCACAAGGCGAGCCCGAACCCGCTCCGGAGGGTAGCCGCGTCCCACTCGCACGCTCGCCGGAACGGTTTCTGAATCGCGAACTCTCGGACCTCGCGCTGATCGCGCGCGTCCTCGAAGAGTCCTGCAACGACGCGCACCCGCTTCTGGAGCGCCTGCGTTTCCTGTCGATCTCGGCTGACCTGCTGGATCAGTTCTTCACGGTTCGCGTCTCGAGCCTGCGACGCGCGATCGAGGAAGGCGACTCCGATACCAGTCCGGACGGCCTGACGGCCCCGGAACAATTGCGGCGCGTTTCTGACCGGGCAGACGAACTGACCCGGGACATCCAGGGCGGGTGGGAGCAGATCGAGACGTGCCTGAATGACGAGGGCATTCATCTAGTGGATGACGCGGCGCTCACGGCGGAAGAGCGGTCGTGGCTGGCCCGTCATTTCGCCCAACACGTACTGCCCGCGCTGACCCCTTTTACGATCGATCGCGAGCACCCGTTTCCGTTCGTGCCGAGCGGCGGCATCTGTGCCATCGTCGAAATAACGGATCCGCACCAGACACTGCTCATACCGCTCCCCGGCGTCATCCCCCGCTTCGTGCGCCTGCCCGGCGACGACGTTCGGATCGTGACGGCCGAAACCATGCTGGAGCGGAACGCTGCCGCGCTCTTCCCGGGGCGCGAGGTCCGGCACTTTGCCCTGTTCCAGATCCTGCGAGACAACGAACTCGCCCTCGAAGAGCGCAACGACGATCTGCGTCTCATGGTGGAATCGGGGCTGCAGGGACGGGGCAAGGCCAACATCATCCGCCTGAAATTCGGGGCGGGCTCGTCCGCTGACTCGCGCAACTTCGTCGCCCGTCACCTGGGGGTCATCAACGACGTCAGTCTTGATGAACTTGGGTCGACCGGCAGCGATGTCACTGCGCTCGACGTCGCAACCGTCGACGCGATGCTCGGGATTGCCGACGCGATGCAGTTGATGACGGGCATCACTCACCGCGGAGTTCCCGGAACTCACGTTTCCGCGTTTCGAGTCGCGCATGCCGCAACGGCTTCTCGATTTCGACAACGACTGTTTCGCGGCCATCCGGGACAGTGACCTGTTGCTGCACTGGCCGTTCGAGACGTTCGACGTCGTCGCCAACTTTCTCGCCCAGGCAGCGGAAGACCCCGGGGTGCTGGCGATCAAGCAGACGCTGTATCGCACAAGTGACGACTCACCGATCGTCGCGGCGCTCATCCGGGCCGCCGAAGCGGGGAAGTCCGTCACTGCCATCGTCGAACTCGAGGCGCGGGAGAACGAATCGGCAAACATCAGCCTCTCGCTACGAATGGAAGCCGCGGGCGTGCAGATCGTCTACGGTATCGTCGGCCTCAAGGTGCACTGCAAGTCGACCTATGTCGTAAGGCGGGAGAAAGACGACACGCTCATGTATGCCCATCTCGGCACGGGCAACTACCACCCGGGCAACGCGCGAATCTACACGGACCTCTCATTCTTCACCTGCGACCCGGACATCACTCACGATGCGGCCATGGTGTTCAACTACCTGACCAGCAACACGCTGACACCAACCCGCGTGCTTGCCGTTGCACCCGACAACCTCCGCTCACGCCTGTTTGACCTGATCGACCGGGAAATCCACAACGCACGTGCCGGTCGACCCGCGCACGTGTGGGCCAAGCTCAACTCGCTGATCGATCCACGAATGATCGACAAGCTCTACGAGGCGTCCGAGGCGGGTATCGAAGTGGACCTCGTCGTACGCCGTCACTGCACGCTGCGAGCCGGCATCGAGGGCTTGTCATCGAACATCCGGGTCAAGAGCATCATCGGCCGGTTCCTCGAGCATTCGCGCATCTACTGTTTCGCAAACGGGTACACGATGCCGGACGCACGTGCCGAAGTATTCATGTCGTCTGCGGACTGGATGGACCGGAACCTCGACGACCGCGTCGAACTGCGTCGTCGTGCCGGCCGCAATGCCGGCGTGAAACGCCCGTTTGAACATCATGGAGGAGCAATCTCCTCGCGGCTCAGGACTCCGCGTCGTCCTCTTCGGAGGGTTCCTTCATCAGATCGATCCGGCGTTTGGTCAGATCCTTGAAGGTATACTGGGCCACCTCGAATGTGCGCCCCTCGCGCGACCGAATCGATGTCGCCTCGGCCCTGATCGACTCCTCGATCCCTTCGACCGCTTCATCGAGCCCCGCACGGACCCGCACGTAGTGCTTGCCGTTCGACTCGAGCGCCTCGACCGTCACGAGCAGACCGTCCTCGCAGTAGTAACGGCTCGTCACCGGGGAATCCCAGGCCGGGATGTCCGTGGTCAGCACGTCCGTCATACGCACGTTCACCAGCGCACGGGACAGCTCGGACGCAACCGACGAATACTTGAGCTCCTCACCCTCTGCGAGGTCGGGCACGCGGAACTCGCCGTCGGTCCTTGACAGATCAAGTTGCTCGCCGTCCGGATGCTCGATGACCACTCTGACCACACGATCCGACAACACGTTGATGATTGTCTGATCGAGCCAATTGGTCGGCGCCTTCTCGACCGACACGTACTGGTCGATTTGCCACACCTGCGTTTCCGACGGGAAGCGCACGTATTGCCCGGTGCGCCCGCTCGCGCGTTCACCCAGAAGCACCGAATGATCGGCACCGCCCCCGGCGAGGCGGATGAGCACGCTGCTGCTACCCTCCGCAGTCAAGTCCTCCAGGCCCATGCGCGGCAGATTCTCCGCGCGCGAGGTCTTGCGTTCCACGTACTTCGCCTCGGCAAGCGCGTTGGTGAGCGTCGACAGATCGGCAAAGTCAGCCGGATACCCGTCGCGCTCGACAACGCCCCACTGGCCGTCGGTGCGTCGGAGCGACACCTCGCCCTCGGCGGACGTCACTGTAACCGCGTCGATCGCGTCGATCCCATCAAGGAGTCCCGGGAGCAGCGGCTGACCAAGCTCGTTGTCCGCGCCTGGGCCATCAGCCTGCTGGCTGAACGCAACCACCACGGCCGCCGCGAGAATGAAGAGTCCTAATATGGTCAGAGTTTTACTGTTCATGCGCCCACACCCGCACCTGCCGCCGCCTGCGCCCTGCTGCGCTGGCGGAATCTGCCGCCCACGAACAGAATCCCGGTGAGAATCAGTGGGATCAGCGCGATGTTCAGGAACTTCAGCGTCGCACCGAGCGACTCGATGTCCTGATCAAGCTGGTGTCGCACGTCGCGCAGGTCACGCCTGATCTTCAGCTTCTCAGCTTCGAAGCGCCGCAGCTCCTCCTGCTGTTCCGGGCTGAGGCCCAGCTGGTTGGTCTCCTCACGCGTCTTCTGCAGGTCCTCAAGCTTGCCCTCTGTTTCGGCCAGCTGCGACTGAAGCTCGTTCGCCTTGTCGAGGTACTGCGCCTCCGCCTCCCGCCGCAGATCCTGGACCAGGTCGAACGGGCGCGTGAATCGCCCTCTGCTCCGGATCGAGATGAGGTCGGTCGAGCCGAAGAGATTGTCGACGGCGTTCGTCACGAGATCGCCGTTGTTCGCCCACGGCGAGGCGATCCGTTGGCCGAAGAAATTCTGTACACGCACCCAAAGCCGGTCGGAGAGGATGTCCGTATCGGCAACGAGGATGACGTTGATGAACTCGCTCTCTTTCCTGAGTTCAACTTCGCTGCTCCCGACGCCGTCCGGAAACGCGCTCGGCGCGGGTCCGCCGATTCGTACCGCCATGGGGTAGCGCTCGCCGGTTGGCTTGAAGCCTTTCTGCAGGTCTGACGGGTCCCGCAGAAACTGGAACTGGAAGGCGTCGAGCGGCATCGCGAACTCGGTCGACGCGACGAGGGTCGTGGCTGTCATACCTTCCGGCAGGTCGACGTCGAAGTAGCCGGCGGTCGATACGTTGACGCTCTCGAGCGCGCTCATCGTGACGTCGTCATCGTCGAAGTTGTCCGGCTCGAGGCCGAGGATGCCGAGGTGGCGGACCGGCGAGCCGCCTCCGCCCCCAACCTGAAGCGCGGTCTGGGAGTCCCCGACGATCTTGTGCTTGGCGAGCGTGACGCCCCAGGCTGCAGTCAGCTTGTTGAGGTCCGACGACCGTTCGGTGGGGGCCTGGGGCATCATCGGATTGCCGCCCTGCTGCGGCACATCCTGTTCGGCCAGCGGGTCCATGAATGCCAGCAGATTGCCGACGCGCATCACGAACTGGTCGATCGCGAGCAGCGTCTCGTCAGTGAGGCCTTTCGGGTGCACGACCATCAACACGCTGATCTCGTCATCGATGCTCGTGACGGTCGTCTCAACCGCACGTACGTCGAAGAGTTGTTCCAGCTGGCTGACCGACACCCAGGCCGGCGTCTGCTGGAACGTCTGCATGTCGACGTCACCCTGGATCTTCAGACCCGACATGAGCCCGAGGACCGGCTTCTCGATCGTCGTGAGCGTGTGCAGCAGCTTGCTGATGTCGTACTCGAGGAACTCCTCCTTGTCCGGCTGGAAAAAGCCGATGACCTCGAGGTCGCCGACGGCGTTCGTCCCGGCGAGCCCGAGGTAGAGATTGTCACCGGCGGTGTTCACCGGCACCGCCTGCAGGCCAAACTCGCTGGCCTGGTCCTCCTGTTCAGAGAACGGCTCCGGATCGATCACGGAAAGGTTGAGTTTCGAGCCGCCATAGAGCGCGTACTCCTCGAGCAGTTCCTGGACGCGCTTCGCGTAACTGCGGACGGCGGTGAGTTCGGTACTGGTTGAATCCGAGAAGAAGAAGTAGAGATTGATCGGCTCGTCGATCTTGTCCACGATCGCGCGACTGCCGTCCGAGAGCGTGTAGATGGAGTTCTCGGTGAGATCGAGACGGGCACCGCTGAACAGCAGGTTGTTCAGCAGGGTAAAGGCGAGAAACGCGATCGCCAAGACCGCCAGACCGAAGTTGGACACCAGTGCTTTTGGGGACAACAGCCTTTCCATGAGGTCCTCGTGACGAGATCGTTGGTGGCTCAGCGAGCCTGCTTGAGTTCGACCACTACGGTCGTCGCCGTCAGCCATACGGCAATAACGGACACGAAATACAGGACGTCCCGCAGGCTCAACACGCCTTTGGAGATGGACGTGAAGTGCGTCAGGAAGCTGAGGCTCGCAATTGCGTCAACGAACATGCCGGGCAGCCAGCCCTTGAACAGGTCCACAACCAGCGGGAAGCCGGCGAGGATGAACAGAAAGCAGACGACCGCACTGACAATGAATGCAATCACCTGGCTCTTCGAGAGTGCGGACATGCACGACCCGATTGCGATGAATCCTCCAGCCATCAACCAACTGCCGAGGTAGCTGGAGAAGATCACGCCGTTGTCGGGTTCGCCAAGCATGTTGACGGTGATCCACATGGGGAACGTGAGCAGGAGCGCCAGCCCCGTAAAGAGCCAGGCCGCGAGGAACTTGCCAAGCACCGCATCGAAGCGCGTCAACGGCAAGGTCAGCAGCAGTTCGATGGATCCCGACTTGCGCTCCTCGGACCAGAGCCGCATGGAGATGGCCGGAACGAGGAACAGATAGAGCCACGGGTGGAAATTGAAGAAAGCGTTCAGATCCGCCTGCTCGCGCTCGTAGAAGCTGCCCATGTAGAACGTAAACACGCCCGAGAGCACCAGGAAGATCAGAATGAACACGTACGCGATCGGGGTGGCGAAGTAACTCGCCAATTCCCGCCGGAGCACGATACCTACACCCTGCATGTCAGGCCCCTCCCGTGACGTTACGGAACACTTCGTCGAGGCGACCCCGCTCAACCTGTACCGAACTCACCGCAATGTTGTTGCTCTGCAGCACCCCGTTGACGTCCGCGAGCAGCGACGTTGCGCCGTCGGCCGGGAATGCCACGAAACTGCCGTCATCTTCGGTCGCGAAGCCGCCTGCCGAGGCGACTCCGTGCATCGCTTCATTGAGCGCTGCAAGGTCCTTCCCAGGGTCAGCCAGGCGCACGGTGACGGCACCGTGATACTTCGATTGTGCCTCCAGTTCCGACGGCGTTGAATCCGAAACGAGCGCGCCATTGGCGATGATGATCGCGCGCGTGCACACCGCCGTGACCTCTTCGAGGATGTGTGTCGAGATGATGACGATCTTGTCGCGCGAGAGGCCCCGGATCATCTCGCGGACCTGGTGCTTCTGATTCGGATCGAGCCCGTCAGTTGGCTCATCGAGAATCAGCACCTTGGGGTCGTGGATGATCGCCTGAGCGAGACCGACGCGGCGTTTGAACCCCTTCGAGAGCGTTTCAATGCGCTGGTTGAGCACGCTTCCGAGTGACATCGTTTCGACCACTCTCCGGACCGCTGCCGGTCTTTCGGCGGCCGGGATGCCTCGCGCCTGCGCGATGAAATCCAGAAAATCCGGCGGTGTCATCTCCTCGTAACATGGCGCGCCTTCGGGGAGATACCCGATTTGCCGCTGCGCGTCGATCGTGTCCGCTTCAATGTCGTGGCCGTAGATCGAGACTTCACCCGCGTCGGGCGTGAGGAAACCCGTGATGAGCTTCATCGTCGTNGACTTCCCTGCTCCATTGGGACCAAGAAAGCCCAGGATCTCCCCCTGCACAACCTTGAACGACAGGTCATCAACAGCGCGCAGCGACCCGAACCGTTTGACCAGGCCCTTTACTTCAATCACTCCGTTTCTCTCGTCAGTTCCGTTGCGGTTACAGCTCGGTGCCGTCGACCGTACCGGTCCGGCACAATTGGGGCTTTATCTTAAACCAGTAATTTGGCCAACGCGCGCCCTGCAGCCATGCCGAACGAAGTCTCCTTGCCTGAGTCACTGACGGCCTCGAACCACACCGGCTCGTCAGACACCGCTGGGCAGAACCTTTCGGCCCCGTCGCGGAACTATGGACATGAAGGGGCTGCTTGGGGGAAAGGGATCTGCAGCGCAAATCGCTCGGCTCCGGCGATTTCACTGTCCACTNCACCGCGACGCACGCGGTAACCGAAGGTCGCCAGGTTGATGGGCCGACGACCCAACGGAGGACGGTGACGCTGCAGGTCTCGACTTCATCCACGCTCGACTTCATCCACGCTCGACTCCTGCANATTNGACATCCCGGCGAGCCGTAAGTTCCGAAGCATGGAATCCGGTCACGACGGCCCCGGCGCATCGACCATCCTGCTCCCGCTCGCCCTTCGCTCACCATTGCGAATCAAGANTGCCACGGTATAGTCGCGCTGACCTGAGTCCACCGCCCGGCGTCGGCGNAGGCTGTANGAAGAGCGGCNCANGATGATCGAATCCCGGATTACCAAAGGAANAAGCACTGTCATTCCTGCTCACCTTTCTGGTGGTCGATCAGGGCCGTACCGTGGAACTCGACGCGGTCACCCTGTTTCACCTCATGCGCATCGCCAGTGAAGCCGCAACCACGGTGAACAGCGAGGACGGCGTGATTCCACACGAGGTCATCGAAGACGCCGCACGCGCCTGGATTGCCGAGCAGGACGGCTAGTGCTGTGTCACTCAAATAGCCTGTCGATTCGAGACGACCGGCGGTTTCACGGCCAGGCCCGCCGAGGCCTCGTATCGGGAATACGTCAACGAGGTGCGCAGCCGTGGGGCCGCGAATCGATCGGGTATTCGGGTGACAAAACACTACCCCCACTCCACACACGAGTATTTCGCATGACCCAACCCGCCGCACTGCTGTTCGACCTCGACGGCACGCTCCTCGACACNGAACCGCTCTACACGCTTGCCTCACAGCGGATTCTCGATCGCTTCGGCGCGACGTTCAGCATGGACCTGAAACGCAGGACCATGGGCGGCGATTCGCGCGTCAGTGCGCGAGTCGTGATCGACGAGTTTGGCCTGCCGATGTCCGTGGACGAGTANCTGGACGAACGGGCCGTTCATCTGCGGGACCTCTTCGTGACGGCTCCCGAGATTGACGGTGCCNGCGCGTTCCTCGAGTACTGGCACGGGCGCATCCCGATGGGACTCGCCACCAGTTCCCCGCGCGAAATGGCCGAACTCAAGCTGCAGCGCCGCTCCTGGAAAGGCATCTTCGACGCGGTCATCTGCGGCGACGACGCCGTGGTTGGGGCGGCCAAGCCGGCACCGGACATTTTCCTCGAATGTGCCAAAGCCATCGGTCAGGCGCCTGCGGGATGTGTTGTATTCGAAGACTCGCCAAACGGTGTTCGGGCGGCAAATGCCGCGGGCATGCGGGCGTTTGCCATCCGCAACCAATACGCCGACGATGAGGCATTGAAAGAGGCCCACCGTCTGATCGACGGCTGGGACAACGCCATGGACTTTGCCTGACAGGTCGACCGCATGACCGAACTGAACGCGCTGGTCACGGGAGCATCCCGGGGGATTGGCGCCGCACTGGCCCGGGAACTTGCCGGGCGCGGCTACAACCTGACGCTGAATGCACGCGACGAGACGGCTCTGGCCGCGCTCGAGGAAGAACTGTGGGAAGCGGACGTCACCCTGTGCGTCGCGGACCTGACGACGCCGGAAGGCATGGATCACGTCAAGTCCCACCTCGAACGCTGTGACGTCCTCGTCAACAACGCCGGCATGGGCGAACCGGGCGCGTTTGGCGCGTCGTCTCCCGCAGACAACGACGCGCTCATCGACCTGAACATTCGTGCGCTCGTCTCACTGACCAGTGCCGCGCTGCCCGGCATGCTGGCTCGTCGTCGCGGGCGCATCCTCAACG
The DNA here is from genome assembly GCA_002728675.1 of Gammaproteobacteria bacterium. Classification (GTDB taxonomy): domain Bacteria; phylum Pseudomonadota; class Gammaproteobacteria; order Pseudomonadales; family Azotimanducaceae. The sequence goes on along the minus strand of PBVL01000026.1, from coordinate 40,399 downwards.
TGGCCTCGGTCGCCGCTTTTGGCCCGGTACCGAACATGGCCGTTTATGCCGCGTCCAAGGCGTTTGTGCTGTCCTTCACCGAAGCCCTCAGTGAAGAACTCCGCGACACCGGCGTGACTCTGACGGCACTCTGCCCCGGGATTACCGACACCGAGATGACGCGCGATCTGCGCGAACAGATGCCCGGCCTGCCCGGTGCGGTGGTCGGAACTCCGGAAGACGTCGCGGCGGCCGGCATCGAAGCCCTCTTCGAGCGCCGGGTGATCTCCGTGCCGGGCCTCGCCAACCAGGCCGCGGTCGAACTCGCCCGTCTGAATCCGCGTGGTGTGGTGCGAAACCTCGCGGGGTTTGCCGCGAGGCTGGGCATGCTGGGGCGTTGAGGCGCGCCATCCACCGATCGCCAGAACAAGGAGACGCTGATGGCTGACATCCACACGCATGCGGACGAACACTCGGACGACATCGTTGCCGCGCCCGGCCCCGAGCGCGAGGCGCTGGGTGCCCTCAATCTCTACATGGACAGCTGGAATACCCGCGACCTCGAAGGCATGGACGCCGCCTTCCACTTTCCCCACGTACGGATCGCAAGTGGCGCCATCCATGCCCTCGAAACTCCGAGCGCACGGTCCGGGGACTTCTTCAGTCGCTTCATCGAGTCGACCGGTTGGCACTACACCCTGTGGGACTACCGGCGGGCGATCCAGAGCACCGACGACAAGGTGCACTTCGCGGTGCAGTTCACGCGATACCGTGAGGACAACTCCGTCATCGGGGTCTACCCGTCCATGTGGATCGTCGCGAAGCTCGACGGTCGGTGGGGGGTGCAGGCGCGCTCGAGTTTTGCGCCCTGACGCCGCACCATGATCGACGCGGAAGACCCGGGTGAACTGCTCGACTATCTCATTGCCAGGGGGCACCTGACCGGGGCCTCTGGCGTCACCGTCACGAACCTCGCGGGCGGGGTGTCGAACAAGACCGTGCTGGTCCACCACCCGGCAGGCGCGTGGGTGATCAAGCAGGCGCTTGCACAACTTCGCGTGCAGGCAACCTGGCTCAGCGACCCGGCACGTATTCACAGCGAAGCGGCCGGCATGCGTGCACTTGCCAGGTTGATCCCGGCGAGGCATCTCACACGATTTCTCTTCGAGGACGCGGACAATCGCCTGCTGGCTATGGAAGCGGTTCCCGAGCCATTCGAGAACTTCAAGACCCAGCTGCTGTCAGGACAGATCGAACCCGGCGCCATTGAGCAATTCGCCGGCGTGCTCGGGCAGATTCACGCGGCAAGCGCCGGGGACGCAGCCCTCGCGCGCGAGTTCGGGGACAGGACCTTCTTCGAGAGCCTTCGGCTCGCACCGTATTACCAAGCCGCCGCCGCGGCCGTACCGGACGCAGCGCACTTCCTCGACACACTGATCACCGACACACGCGCAACGCGACAGGCGCTCGTCCACGGTGACTACAGTCCCAAGAACGTCCTCGTGCGCAACCGCACACTGATACTGCTCGACCATGAAGTCATCCACTACGGCGACCCGGCGTTCGACGTCGGCTTCGCAACCGCCCACCTGCTCTCGAAGGCACACCATCTGACCGCGCACCAGGCGGCATTCATCGACGCGACCCGGCGTTTCTGGCGACACTATCTCGATACGGCGGGGGACGCAGACGCCGAACGAGCCGCACGACACAGCGTTGCCTGCCTGCTGGCCCGGGTTGCCGGCAAGTCGCCGCTGGAATATCTGAGCGCGACGGAGCAAAGTCGTCAGTTGGCGGTCTGTATCGACCTCATCCGGGGTGGACGGCTCGCTGACCCCGACGTGGTGGCCAAGCGCTTCGCCGCCGCGCTCGTCTAGCAGCCCGGAGCACGTCCATGCATCACATCGCCAACCTCAGCGCATTCGAGATCCTCGACAGTCGCGGCCGACCGACCGTCGAGGCGCGCTGTACTCTGGCCGGGGGCGCAAGCGCCCGCGCACAGGTGCCGTCCGGCGCTTCGACTGGTCGCGCGGAAGCGCTGGAACTGAGGGATACGGACGCTGCCCGCTACGGTGGCCGGGGGTGCCAGCAGGCGGTCGCGAACATCGAGGGGCCAATCGCGGCTGCCGTACGCGATTCCGGCTGGACTCAGCAGTCACTCGATGCCGCCCTGATCGAACTCGACGGCACGAGCAACAAGTCGAATCTGGGCGGCAACGCCATCCTCTCGGTCTCCATCGCTTTTGCAAGAGCGTGTGCACTCGAGCGCACCATGCCGCTCTACCTCTACTTCGGTGAACTGATCGGCGTGCAGCCGACGCGCNTGCCGCGACTCACGGTCAATCTGTTCAGCGGCGGCAAACATGCGGGAGGCCAGGTGCCCCTGCAGGACGTGCTCGTCGTGCCNGCCGCCGCAACCACCGTGGCGGCCGGGCTCGAGCACGTCGTCGCAACCTATGACGCGGCGGCGGAACTGATCGGGGACCGCTACGGGGTTCGCCGCCTGACCGCGGACGAAGGCGGGCTGGCACCGCCCTTCCCATCGGTCGCGGCGATGTTCGACGACGCTGTGGCTTCGATCGAAAGCGCGGGNCTGACTCCCGGGACTGACATGGCGCTTGCAGTCGACGTCGCGGCGTCCCACTTCTTCGACGGAACGAGCTATCACTTTGGCGACAAGCCGTCATCGTCGGCTGAACTCATCGAGACCCTCGCCGACCTGGCAACCCGCTACCCGATCGTCAGCCTCGAGGACGGACTTGCGGAAGACGACTGGACCCACTGGCCTTCGCTCCGATCGCGCCTCGCGCCGCGCTCGCTGACCCTCGGCGACGACCTGTTGTGCACCAACCCCGAACGCATCACCANGGCAATTGAAACCCGGGCCTGTGACGCGTTGTTGCTGAAAGTCAATCAGATCGGGACGCTGTCGGAGGCCGCAACCGCCCTGCGCCTTGCGCGCGAAGCCGGCTGGCGGGTCACGATCAGCGCACGCAGCGGTGAGACGGAGGATGACTGGCTGGCCGATCTTGCGGTGGGTTGGAGCGGCGATCAGATCAAGGTCGGATCCATCAACCAGTCCGAGCGCCTGGCGAAATACAACCGGCTACTCGCGATCGAACGCGAAACGGGCTGGCCCGTGGTCGCCTGGCCAAACTGAGGCCTCTGAACCTGTTGAACTCCGGACATCAGGCGATCAGATCAGGCCCTGCGCACGGTAGATGCCGTGCAGTTCCATGAACCGGCCTTCCCTGATGCTGTCGACCGACCCCGTCTCGACATAGATCGCAAACCGCTCCACGACCTGGTGCAAGCCGGGGGCGGCCCACTCGACCTGTGATTCGGGGACGTACTGCACGAGCGTGAGCAGCGTGTGNGCCTCGTCGAGCTCGGTCAGGTCGTAGCGCTCGAGGCCCTCGTCGGGAAGCGAATCGTTCNAGGTGAACTCGAATATGTAGGGCGGCTGAAGCACCTTGATGGTGCCGTCCTGCACCGGGCCCTCACCGCACTCGTCCGCGTCACCCTGCGCCACCCGGCCACCTTCGTGCGGCTCGATCAGCGTTCCAGCCCAGTTGGGCATTTCCACGGTGAGCGCGTCCCATACCCGCCTGATCGGCGCATTGATCGTTCGCTTCAGTTCAACCCTGCGCTGTNAGGCGCCAGTGCCTGAAAAGGAGGCCCACCCATCCCGCTCATTTCCGGTTGTCATCTTCAGCTCCCTTCGTCTGATTGCCCGGCGTCTTCCTTCCCAACCTCGTTTGCCACCTCTTGGGGCGTGGGCGGCGCGTGCGGATGTCCGCCGCGCTCAACGTAGGCCTGCAGCGCGTCGAGCCGCTCTGCCCAATACGACCTCCGCGCCCCGATCCAGGCTTCCGCCGGTTCGAGTGCATCCGCCACGATCTCGCACGTCCTGACCCGGCCACGTTTCTCCGAGCGGATCAGTCCTGCGTCTTCCAGCACCCGCAGGTGCTGTACGAACGAGGGCAGCGCCATGTCGAACGGCTGGGCGAGTTCCGACACGGTCGCCCGACCGACGGAGAGCCTGTGCAGGACCCGCCGACGGGTACCGTCGGCNAGCGCGCGGAATACGTTGTCGAGTTCGGCNGGTTCATTAGGCANGCGCCTAACTTTAGGCTCACAATTATGTTAGGTCAATGCCTAACTATTGTTCCGAAGAAAAGGCGCGCCGCGGCACGCCTCTTCTCCTGGGCCGGGCCNGCTACTCAGACACGCCAGAACTGGGTCTTCGGTTCCGCGGTTGCCATGTCCAGGATCGCTTCCTGGTTGGCCACAACGTCTTCAGCGTCGACGTCGATGCCCATGTCGACACCCTGGTTCGNGTAGACCATGTCNCTNGCNAANTTGCCNCCCGCNGCCTGNANGATCCGNCCNTTCGGCGCNTCNTCNCCCGCCATNAGCAGNACGGCNGGANNNACNAGTCCCGGGATGNTTGTCTTCNGCNGGNTTGTCCGGNTCGATNTCGCTGCCNGGNACGCTNGCNGTCATGCGNGTNGCCGCNCCGGGNGANAGACAGTTNACGTGCACGTTGTGGGAAGCGCCTTCACGGGCCAGGTTGTTCATCAGACCAACCATGCCCATCTTCGCCGCACCGTAGTTGGACTGGCCGAAGCTGCCCATGATGCCGGAGACCGACGACGTGAAGATCACACGACCGTAGTTCTTCTCGTACATGATGGGCCACGCGTGCCACGTCACGTACGCACTGCCGTTCAGGTGAACGTTGATGACAAGGTCCCACTCATCGAGCGTCATTTTCTTGAACGACTTGTCGCGCAGGATGCCGGCATTGTTGACGACGATGTCGACCGTGCCGAATTCGCTGACGGCGGTTTCGACAATACTTTTGGCGCCTTCGCGATCCGATACGGACGCCTTGTTCGCCGCTGCCTGGCCACCCGACGCGCGAATCTCTTCGACCACCGCGTCGGCCGCGTCACCGGCACCGGAACCGTCAACGGAGCCACCAAGATCGTTGACGACAATCTTCGCGCCGTGTTTCGCGAGCAGCAGCGCGTGCTGACGCCCCAGGCCGTTACCGGCGCCCGTTACGATCGCTACCTTGCCTTCGACACTCATGGGATCTCCCCTCGGAAAAAGCGCGCACTAAACCATCTTCATCTGGTGTTTACAACAGAATCACCAATCGGTTGGTGAGGGACAAAGCCAGCTGAATGGCCGCGCGACTCGAGGTGCCCGGATCAGGCCAATTCAGCGGGATCCTAGGTCAATATCTCTACTTCGAGTCACCACTGCGCCCCGCTGCCCGCTTGTTTGTTGCCTATGCCCGAATCTGACTCAGACGATTTGGCCACTAGTGAATCTCGTCGGGATCCTCATCAAACTCTTCAACAATGGGTTCCTCCGAAGTATCGATGATCACCGAGTGACACTCGACCTCAAACCATGCATCGAACAGCTCGAGGTTCAGTTCCTGCGGCAGGAGTGATTCATCGGTGTACCAATCGCCCAGTTCATTCTCGAGTAGTGCTCGATGATTCAGCACGACCCAGCTTCTGACGGTCTCGTCATCATCGGCTACGTCATCTGGCACGAGATAAACGCTCCGATCCTGATTCACGTTCGCCAGCTCCAGCCCCAGTGAGCCTCCGTACGGGTCAGATTCGTTGATCCAATCGACGGCTGGCTGCTTGTACCTGAGAATGAGCGCCGCACGGTTAATCATGTCGCGTAACGCCAGGTTGAGGGGCAAAGAGGCTGAGTCCAAACGCGCCGTCAGAGGGCGCACTGGACACAGGGGTGCACTGGACGCCCATGTTCGCGGCCGCGCCACGAACGCAAATTACGCCCGATTCGACTGGTACCCATGTTCACGGCCCCAGGCGGGAGTCCGGTGCCCGACGTCCGCGAAGCGGCTCATCTCCGCCTGCAGCAACTCGCGCTCGCGTTGGGTGTCCTCGTCCTTGCGCATCGGACCGGGCAGCACGGCAAGGCGGTCGCGGGTCGTGGCGAACTCGAGACGGTTCATCTTGAGTGCCCACAGAACCGCGAGTTCGACCAGCGAGTACGCGTCTCCGGCTTCGCGTGCGAAGTTCATCGGTTCCGTCAGCGCCAGCGCGGCGTTCGCGATGAAGCGTGGGCGCGGTGAGGGATTGATACACGCCCGATGAATCATGAAGGGGTGGAGAATCACCATGTCGCCCGCGTCTCCCGTCAGTTCTTCGAACGCGGAACACTGCTCGACCAGTCCGGGGATCAGGTAACCCGCGCCCTGCACGCTGTCGGGGTGCAGGCCTTCCGGGTGTGCCGCCAGGAGCCGCGCGACCGGCGCGATCGAGTCGACCGCAACGTGGGTGCCGCCGCTGTCGGGTGCGATATCTGAATAGATCGGGACCGTCAGCAACCCCTGCTCGGGGGAGTTGAGGAAGTGGCGGAAGTGCCAGCCGTCCTTGTGCCAGCCGCCGAGTTGCGGCTGTGGCTGCTCGCGACCCGGGTGGCCCGCAACGCCGAGATTGGCCACCGACGCGTCGCTCCACGCGAGGTTGGCGCCTCCGTCCGGCAGACGCGATGCCCCGCCGATCGCGTCGGTCTGAGCCCTGAAAGCTCGCGGCGCGTCACCAGGAAGGTTGAACCGGGTCCCCGAGGGGGGGACTCGCACATATCCGTGAATCCCTCCCTTACGGTGGAACATCATCGGGCGGTCCCAGCTGGCAGGATCAGCCCGGTCGACCTCGTGGTCCCGCTCCAGTTCCTCCCATGCGTGTTCGACCACCGTCTCGGCAATCGAACGGGGAAACGCGTCACTCACGCGAACGTAGCCGGTCTGCACGAACTGCTGCGCCTCGTCGCGATTCAGTTCCTCGCAACGGTCGATCGTCCGCTCAAAATCGGCTTCGAAGCGCGCTTCATCAAAGCTCGTACGGCTCATGCAAATCTCCTCCCGGCTAGCCGGTACGTTATCACCAGGGCTAGAACGGTCGCTTGTTGTCGGTGTGTGCACACCAGCGCGCGGTCCGCAGCCAGGGAATGAGCTCCGCGTACGCAGCGTCAGTACCGATCCGTTCAAGTGCGTCCGCCGCGTGCGCCGACACGTAACGATTGCTGTCACAGAGCGCTGCTCCGAGCGGCTCGATCGTCCGGGCAAGCTGTCGTGACGAACCCATCGCGGCCGCGCGCACCAGCGACAGGGCGGCATCGAAACGCACTTCAGACTTATCCTCCGTCAGCGCATGGGTCAGTGCGGCAAGTTGCGCGGGGCGTGGCGGTTTCAGACCAAGCGCTTCGGTTGCCGCGATCCTCACGTGAATGTCGTCGTCCTGCATGGCGGCAATGAGCGCACGGTCGGCGGCTGGCCCCGCCGCGAGATTCTCCCCCAGCGCGAACGCGGCGTGTTTGCGCGCCTTGGCGTTGCCGTGCGCAAGCGCCCCGGTCAGCGCCCCGAGCGACGTACGGCCCATCGCTGCCAGTCCGTGCGCCGCCGCGCGCACGGCGGCGTCTTCGCGCCAGGCCTGACCGTCATCCGCGTACTTGCGCACGTTGTCGTTATCTCCCGTTGCAGAACCCAGTGCGTCGATCAGAGGCGGCAACCCTTTGCGGCCGAACGCCGCAAGCTCGTACCCCGCCGCAATGGTGTCGAGCTCCTGCTCGGCGTACAGGTTGCTTGCCCAGTCGGTCAGCCTGCCGCGCGGCTCCGCCGGAGCGTCCTGGCCGTGCAGCCAGTACCAGTGGCTGCGCCATGCGGCTTCGAGCGGCTGATCCGGCCGGTTCCGCGGCAACTGCCAACGGCCGGCTGGTTGCTCCTCGGGCGCCGTCAGTCGCGTGAACTCGAACTTGAACATATAGCGCTGCACGTCGCGTTGATTCAGCATCTTGCGATGCCAGATGTCGTAGTGAATCAACACGAATTGCCCGGCCTTGCCGACGACGGGGACCTCCTCGCACAGTGACTCCGGGCGCTGGTACAGGTACTGGCTGCCCTCCATCACCGAAGTTGGCCCCAGCTCCAGCGGCGTGTCTTGCGGGAAGTACATCACCATGACCCACCAGGGCCGGTGATTGCGCACGCGGCGCGTGTATCCCCAGTAGCTGTCCTTGTGGAACTGTTGCTCGCCGCTGCCCGGCGGATTCTGATGCAGCGCCCGGTGCGGATGCATGAGGTAGTCGGGGCCCAACAATGAACCGAGCGCACCCTTCACCACAGGGTCTTCGAACAGTTCGCCCAACTCCGGCACGAGCGGCAGCAGATTGTTGCCGAAATGGCCGACGGACTCCGAAAGATCGTGGAACTGCCCGAAGATCGAGTCGTGGAAAGCCCGCGGCAGTGACGAGTCCAGCGCGAGGTAGCCCCGGGCCAGAAACGAGCGGATCTGGCCGGCTGAAAGCGGGCGGGCCTGGCGCCGCCTGTTTCGGGCTCTCACCTCAAGGGGATACGCGCGCATGGTGGGTCTTCCTCCGGTTCGTGGGGTACGGATGGCAACGGCCTCCACGAGTATCCAACACGACGCCGCACCGGCCAAGCGAAGGCTCGACTGCCCCGGCAGGCGCGCGCATTGCATCATCCAGCGCTTGCCTCCATGCTCACCAGCCTGCCGCCGGTCGTGCGAGGTCCGGCCCCGCCGCCAGCTGCAACCGACCGACCCGCGATGACTTCACCTGACCGCCCCCTACTCAGCCCCGGATGGCGGATCATCTGGGCACTCTTCGTCATCCTCGCGTTCTCATCCGGTCTCGGGTTCTACAACCAGGCGGTGCTGATCCGCACGATTCCGGCCCACACGGCGTTGACCGTCAGCGACCTGTCGAACGCAACAACCTTGTTTTTCCTCGTCAGCGGCGTTTTTGGTCTCGTCCTGGCCCGACTCCTGGAGCGCTATGACATCCGCCTCGTCATGGGCGTTGGCTCTTTCATCAGCGCGGGCGCGCTCGCCGCGATCGGCTTCGTCGAAGGACTCGTTCCCCTTTTTGGAATCTACATTCTGTTTGGACTCGGCTTCAGCAGTTCAGGACTGCTCCCGGCTACAACTTTGGTCGCACGCTGGTTCGCGGAACGCCGGGCAAGCGCGCTCGCTGTCGCCTCAACAGGGCTGTCCGCGGGTGGCGTGTTGGTGACACCCGCCTCCGCACTGCTCGTCGAGTCGGTCTCCGTCAGCACCGCAACGAGCATCATGGGACTGGCGTACCTTGTTGGCACGCTGCCCTGCATTGCGCTGCTGCGTTCACATCCGCCCGATGCGGAGCCAACCCAGGCCGCGACGGCGGCCACATCGGAGGGCTACCGCGTCGCCCTGCGTTCCAGATACTTCTGGTGCCTGTCTATTGCCTACCTGGCACTCATGGCATGCCAGGTAGGCGGCATCGCCCATCAGTACGGCCTGATCGACGAGCGGGGCGAAGGCGGCTCGGCCGCTCTCGCGCTGATGGTGCTACCTGTCTGCTCGATCGTCGGGCGACTCGCGGGGGGATGGATCGCGGACCGGTTCTCGCCACGCTGGCTGGCGCTCTCCATGATGGCCCTGCAGGCGGTCGCGATGGTCATGCTGGCGCTCGCCGAAGGCTGGGTCCCGCTGCTCGTGAGCCTCGCGGTATTTGGCGCCTCGGTTGGCAATCTTCTGATGCTGCACCCGCTGCTCGTTGCGGACGCCTACGGCCACGTGCACTACGCCCGCCTCTTCTCGATCTCGAACCTGATGTCGACACTCGGTGTTGCGGCCGGACCCGCGCTGATGGGATTCGCCTACACCGCAACCGGCGGCTACTGGGCCGCATTCATGGGCGCCGCCATCGCCTCGGTGATCGCGACGGTCATCTATGTAGCCGGCGCGATCCTCAAACCCGTGGACAGCGCCTGACCGGTATCATCCCGCCATCTCTGTTTGCTGAGTGGCCGCCATGCCCCAACTGCTCGTCGATCGTCAGGACGGCATCACGATTCTCACGTTCAATCGCCCGGACAAACTCAACGCGCTCTCGCTCGAGTTGCGCCTCGAGTTCCAGGATGCCATTACCCAACTGCGCCAGGACCCTGAACCGGGGGTCGTCATCCTGACCGGCGCAGGGCGCGCGTTCTGTGTTGGTCTCGACCTGAAGGAGATGGGGGATCCGGATTTCCGCGCCAGGGAGACGCCCGTCACCGACCCCGCAACGCTGCTGCGGTCCCTCCGCCAGCCGGTCATTGGCGCCATCAACGGCCTTGCGGTCACCGGGGGCTTCGAAATCTCGCTCTCGTGCGATCTCCTGATCGCAACGCCAGAGGCGAAGTTTGCCGACACGCACGCGCGTGTCGGGCTCATCGCGGGCTGGGGGCTCGGCGCACGACTGTCGCGCGCGGTTGGCCTCGCCCGCGCCAAGGAACTCTCGCTGACGGGCAACTACCTGCCCGCGGAGCGGGCCTGCGAATGGGGCCTTGTCAACCGGGTCGTGCCGCAGGAAGCACTGATGGATACCTGTCTCGGACTTGCCCGCGACATGATGTCGTGTGTGCCGGAAGTGATGCTGACCTACAAGAACCAGATCGATCGTGCGTACGACCTTGCCCTCGGCGATGCAATGATGTTCGAACGCGAAATCAACCGGATGCATCGGGGACCCGCGGCGGAGACCGTTGCGGACCGGCTCTCGGGCATCCAGTCCCGCGGCCGCGATCAGTCCGGCAGCGAGTGAGGAGCCGCCATGTTCGACTCCCCGACGACAGCGCAGACTGAACACTACCGGCAGCACGGCTTCGTGCATGTCCCCGGCATGCTGGATACCAACGAACTGACCGCGTGGCGCACCGCAATCGACGAGGCCGTCGCGGAGCGTCGCGGCAAGCCGCTCGACGGCAAACCCGCGGGCCATCGCGAAGGCGCGTACCCCAACGTCTTTCTGCAGATGATGCTGCTGTCACGCTCGTCGGACGCCGTCCGGGAACTGATGTACGACGCACGCCTCGGCAGGTTCGCGGCAACCCTTGCCGACATCGAAGGCATCCGAATCTGGCACGACCAGGCGCTCATCAAGGAACCGCTCGCAAACCCGACGTCATTCCACCGCGACGTTCCCTACTGGTCCTTCGACAGCCACGAGGCAATCTCGCTGTGGGTGGCGCTCGACGACGCGACGCTCGAAAACGGCTGCCTCTACATCATGCCCGGATCCCAGTCGCTGACGGACTTTCGGGTTGGCGCCATCGGCGAGAACGTGGGCGCGATCGTTGCTGACTACCCCGCGCTCGAGGGGATCGAACCCGTCCCCGTACCCGCGCGGGCAGGCGACGCCGTCTACATCGACGGCATGGTGGTACACGGTGCCGGCGCCAACATGACGCTCGGTTACCGGCGCGCAATGACCTGCGCCTACATGCCGGACGGCGCCCGGTTCAACGGCAAGCGCAATGTGCTGAGCGAGGATTACTTCCACTCACTCACCCCCGGCGATCTGCTGGATAACGACGCGGAACTGCCGCTGATCTACCGGCGCGGCTGACCACATACTGACCACACATTGGTGTCGTAGATTGATTCGCTCCTGAGGCAAGCTCCGGAGCGTCAAGATGAGCGCACACCCTGCGGAACTGACCCACGATCCACGCGCACTCGAGTCGCTCTATCGGCAGGCCCGGGCGGAGGGCGTCGAATCGTCCTTCCGGGAAGCGATCGAGCAACGCCTGAGCGCACATGCGCAGGACGTGCTACGGACGCCTGGGCACTACGGCTCGACCTGCCGCTGCCGGAACTGACTGCGGGCGCACGAAACGCCCAGTGGCGGCTCGCTGTCATCTGTTCGATCACCCTGGGGCTGCTGTTCGCGCTAATCCGCGGCGACGGCCCTCCGGTGCCGATTCCCCAAGTGACGAACACGCTGTTCTGGGTCGGCTGGGCGCCCCTCGCGGGAGTCGGCGTGGGTGTCTACATCGCCGCTTTCGCAAGGGAACGACTCCCGTGGATCGCGGGTGCCTGCATGTTCGGCCTGATGCTTGCCGCCTNGACCGGCTTCGCCTTCTGGAGGAGCAGGTCCGATGCGGCGCAGCTTGCAGCGCTCCACCTGCCGTTTGTGATCTGGGGGCGCTGGGCATTGGCCTCACGTTCCGCGCCCCGTCTGCTGCCGCGCAGCGTTACGCCTTCATCGTGAAGTCGCTCGAGATCGTCATGACGGCCGGCGTCCACCTCGGCGCCTTCATGGCGTTCGCCGGGCTGACAGCTGGCATCTTCGCGGTGCTTGACGTCACCCTCCCGGAAGCGCTGATCCTCTCGTCCATCGCGTGGGGCATCGGCGCGGTGCCCATTGTGGCGCTCGCGAGCGCCTACCAACCGGACCGGTTGCCCACTCTGCAGGACTGGGATCAGGGGCTCGCGAAGACGTTGCGCCTGCTGACGCGATTGCTGACGCCTCTCGCGCTGCTGGTCCTCGCTATCTATCTCTTCGGCTATATCCCGATGCACTTCGGCGGCGCGTTCGAGGAGCGGGAACTGCGGATGGTCTACAACGCCACCATCGTTGCCATGCTGTTATGTGGCGCCGCTTCCGGCAGAGCCGAGCGGGACAATGCGATACCGCGGTACGCGATGCTCGCGCTCACAATGCTTACGCTCGCCCTGAACCTCTACGCCCTCGCCGCGATCGGCTACCGCACGCTCGAACTGGGCCTGACGCCCAACCGGCACGCCGTGCTCGGCTGGAACGTCGTCACCCTGCTTATGCTGGCCGGCATTTGCCACGCCCTGTGGACAGGACGTGACGACTGGGTGAACCGCTTTGCGCAACGGGTCGGCGCGCTCGTGCCGGCGCCGGTTGAATGGTCGCTCTGGCTCCTGGTCTCGCTGCCGATCCTCGAATGACACAACGAATGTGCGACTGCCGCCGGCCTTCGGTGCGAGAAGTCGCGTCGGGGGCGCACTTCTTCTCGGCCCTGTGATGCTCCGGCCGGGCGCCTGTGTTGCCCGCCGTCCTCAGGCCGCGACGCTCGCCTGGGCGATGAGGACAATCGTCCCGTCAGCCTTCTCGATCCAGGCAAACGCCGTGTCCCGGCTGCCGTCTTCCGACGGGCCGGTATCGATCCCCTTCACGAAGATGTGATCGTTGGGCCAGGTCGGGTTCGTGAACTTCACGTCGAGCGAGCCCGACTCGAACCAGCGCTTGCCGAAGTAGCTGTCGAGCAGGTGGCCCAGGTAGGCCATCGTCATGCGACCCCCAACCACAACCTCCTGAAAGCCAAGCTCGAGCGACGCTTCCTTGTCCGTGTGGTAGCTCTTCGAGCCGTGAAAGTACTGACCGCACATCTCGAGTGTGATGACTTTGTCGAACCCCGGTATCTCTTTCCCCTCAGGCACCTCGAACTTGCGCCGCCCCTCCTTCTTGGCAGGGTCACGGAACTCGACCTGCTCCACGGGCTCGTCGAGAAGGAACGACTGGTGGTGATTGAACGTCATGACCGTGTCACCGCCGTCATCGGTCATCTTCACCGCTGTGTTGACGACCGTACGATTACGCTTCTTATAGATGTCGGTGATCGTCGCGCTGGTGTCGTACGTGACGCCGGCCTGCATTGGCTTGGAGAAGTTCCACTCCTGACGCATCCACAGGTGGCCACGCTGTTGTTCAAACGCGGACTCACCAAAGTAGTTGTCGGCATCGGTGGCGATCATGGTAGGGACCGGAACGTCGCCGGCGGCGAACGCCGCACCGTCCAGATCGAGTCCTTCGAAGTAGTCGGTGAGCAGGTTGTCGCTGACCGTGAAGTGTTTGGCGGGCAATACCTTGCCGACACTGGGACCTGACGTGGCTTCGCTCATGGAATCCTCCAACGCTGATAAACGTGATGGAGCGCATAGTACGCCGAAGACACGGCAACGTCGCGGAACTACAATCGGGCCAACGCCCCGTGTTATGTTCGGCTGGAGTTTCGAACTCCACCACTGACTCCGCTCGACCCCATCACGGCGATGCTCGACGTGACTGACGAGAGCACGAAGGGAGCACGAATGGCGATTCCAATCCCCGCGCTGCGCAAGGCTGATCTTCCGGATCGCGAGAAACCGCTTTGGAGGATGCTCGGGCCCGGCGCAATCATGATCGGGCTCGCCGTCGGTTCCGGCGAACTCATCCTCTGGCCGTGGATCACCGCGAAGTTCGGACCGTCGATGATGTGGGCGGCAGCCCTGGGGGTGTTCGTCCAGCTCTGGATCCAGATCGAGGTCGGACGCTGGGCGGTGGCTACCGGCGAAAGCGCGTTCACCGGGTTTGCGCGGATGACGCAGCTCTGGGTGTACTTCTTCCTGAGCCTCATGTTCGTCGGCGCATTCATGCCCGGCTGGGGGCGCGCCGCGGGCGTTGCGGTCAAGAACCTCATCTTCGGCGAGGTCGGCCCGGGGCCGGACTGGTTCTGGACCGCGCTGGTCTTCGTGATCGCCCTGCTCATCATCTTCGGTCCGCGCCAGATCTACGCGACGGTTGAGCGTTCGATCACGGGCATGGTGCTCGTCATCACGATCGGCATGCTCATCGTGGCCTTCAGCGTCGGCACCCTGACCGACGTCGGTGCGATGCTCGGCGGCATCGTGAACTTCGGTCACATCGAGCTGGACGACGAGTTCACCTTCCACCGGTTTTTCGGCGCGTTCGTGTTCGCGGGTGCCGGCGGACTCGGCAATCTCTATTACGCCTACTACCTGCGCGACAAGGGCATCGGCATGGGCGCACGGATCCCGGCCCTGCTCAATCCGCTGCGGGAATACCAGACCGCCAGCAGTGAGATCGGCTATGTATTCCCGGACAACGAGCAAAACGCGGCGCGGTTCCGCAGTTGGTTCAGCTACGTCAAGGTCGACTCGGTTGGGTTCTTCTGGCTCGGCAACACGTTCACGATGTTCCTGTTCATGTTCGGCGCACTCGTCGTGTTGTATCCGAAGGGAATCGTTCCGGAGGAGGGTCGACTGTTATGGGACCTCGCCCTGATCCTCGAAGGCCCGATGGGACCGTTCGGCCGGTACCTGTTCCTCATCATCGGGATCAGCGCCCTGTTCAGCAGCATCCTTGCCGGCATGGATGGCGGAGTCCGCCTGTGGGTCGATCTGCTGCACACGAACTTCGAGCGGATGCGCGCGTTTGCCGCAAACAAGATTTACCTCACCATCGCGGTCGGCAGCTCGGTGATCGGCGTGATCGCAACGTGGTTCTTCGAGACGTTCGAGATCACGGCGCTCGATTTCTTCTTCATCAGCGCGACGCTCGGCGGATTCGCAATGGCGGGCTACGTGCCGGCTTTGCTCTACATGAACATGAAGTATCTGCCGCCAAGCGCCCGACCGGGGCCGATCAACATCATCATGATGTCGCTGGCGTCACTGATCTACATCAGCTTCGCGCTCTACACCCTGTGGACAAAGGTGGGCGCCTGGTTCGGCTAGCGCTCGAACTCCGCCGCCATGGCCGCAAGCGGCTCTGCCAGCAGGGTTTGTTTGCTGATCCTATAGGCCTCGCCGGGCAGTTTCGCGAGATCGGCGGCCAGCGTGAGCGCGGTGTCCATGCCGGCCCCCGCGTCGACCAACTGATCGATGAACCCGGCTTCGAGCGCGCCTTCCGGGTCGTAGATTCGCGAATGCAGGATGACCGGGATGAGATGCCGGCTCGTCAGGCGCGTGCGGAGGGGAATGAGTGGCCATGCGTCCCTGTAGGGCACGTTCAGGGCAACTTCGGTCATGCCGTACTTGAAGGCCCCCCGCTCGCCGATGCGGACATCCAGACAGGCCAGCCACACAGCCCCGATCGTCATCGTGTGTCCCGTCGCGACGGCGACCGTGGGCACGGTGCTGCGAAACATCCGGTTCGCGAGGCGCCCGCCCCGCCCCACCCAGCCTGCCAGCGGCCTTGGGGTCCGCGCCAGTCATTACCCTGATGTCGTAACCGGCGCAGAAGCTGCCTTCCCTGCCGGCCAGCACGATTGCCTTCGCCCCGGCTTCGGCCTGCTCCCAGGCAGGCTCCAGAGCATCGAGCACTTCGTGGTTGATGACGTTCCTCCCGCCATCGTCGATCGTAATTACCGCTATGTCGTCACTGATGTCCAGGGTCACTGTCACTGATCCGCCCTCCTCAGCCTTCTGCTGCGCCGCGAGACAACCTCAGGCATTGTCCCCACCGCGGTCGATGGAGTCCTTCAGACTCTCGTTCGAAGCAATGTTCGATCCGCTCTTCGCGGTGTTCGCCTTGCGCTCCGCGCTCCATTGATCGATCTCTTCCTTCGGCATGCCGTACGCGAGACCGCGTTCCACCGCGGGCCGCGCGCGCACGCGATCAACCCAGCGCATCACGCGCGGGTATCGGGTGAGGTTCACCTTGCTCCACTTCCATCCGCGTATCCACGGATACAGCGCAATGTCGGCGATGGTATATGTGTCGCCGCACACCCACGGATTGTCGCCAAGCTGCCTATCGAGCACACCCGCGAGGCGCAACGCCTCGTTGTTGAAGCGCTCCATCGGGTGCGCTTTCTGATCGTCCGGAACACTGTCCATATACCGCGTGTAGCTCAGCTTGTTACCGAACACGGGGCCGACGTTTGCCGCCTGCCAGTACACCCACGGCATGACCTGCCACTTGCGATCGAGCGGCAACAGCGTCGAGGCAAACGTCTCGCCAAGGTATTGGAGGATGGCGCAGCTCTCGAAGATATCCTGGCCGTTGTGCCTGAGGGTCGGGATCTTCTGGTTTGGGTTGCGCTCCACGAAGTCGGCTTCGAACTGCTCACCCTGCATCAGGTTGATCTGCCGCACGTCGACTTCGCCAATGTCGATGCCTGCCTCAATCAGTTCTTCGACCATGATCGTCACTTTCCAGCCATTGGGCGTGGGGGCGGTCCACAGTTCCATATCGTTGTCCTTTCACGTTTCAGCCAGGCGCCCCGCGTGCTGCCTGTCCCGCGGGGCGCGTAGCATACGCGGGTGGCCTCGGGGCCGCCCGTGGGCAGCGGCCTGGGGCGGCCGCTTGCGCATCCCTGGTCGGCCCGCTTTACTGGCGCGCACTGCAGCCCTGATGAGTTCACACCGATGGCCGAGTGGCAGATTCTCGAACCTGACGTCGACACGGTGCTCGGCAATTGCGCCGACCCGTTTCAGGCGCTCGCCGCCGGCACGATACCGGGCATCGTCGTTCGTAACGCCTACGACGCCGCATCGTGCCAGACCGTCATCAAGCGGTTTGTCGAGGACGACCTGATCCCGGATCCGGCCAGGCCGGACACGATCCTCGACGGTGACTACCAGACCGTCGGGCACTTCCGCTCCGATGACGGCGCCAATCGGCCGCTGCGCATCGACATCGGCACGAGCCTCGTCAACAAGACACGACTGAACGCCGATTTCGAGGATCCCAATCGCAACAGAGAGGCTTTCCTCGAACACTCCGAAGGCACCTACGCACTGTTCGAGCGGTTGTTCGACGGACTCGACGATCCGATCGCGTGCCTCTACGACACGCTGAGACGTCTGGCCTGTGGTCGGATCGTACAACCAGCGGAAGAACCCGACGGACGCCGCTACGGACCCGCCATCTTTCGCGTTCACTACGCCGGCCAGACCTACGCGCCGCACATCAACCACGTCCGGCGCTACGACAAACTCACGGAGTTTGCGGTCACACGGTTCGAGTATCAGTTTGCGGGCCTGATCTGTTTCCAGAATCCCGCCGCGACGTCGGACAGTCCGCACGCAACCATTCACGACTGCGACTGGGACGAGGGGATCGAAGAGCGTATCCAGGCTGGCACGTATCGCAGCTACGCCGCACAGCAGGGCGTACGCGAAGCCCGGATCGTCGTCGAACCGGGCGACTTCTACCTGTTCAACAGCGGTCTCATCCACGAGGTCGGCCCGGTCACGGGGGACGATGCCCGCATCGTCCTCGCGACGTTCATCGGCTACTCGCCCGGAGACCGCGAGGTGTTTGTCTGGGCCTGACGCTCCGGGGACGTCTCGGGGTTCGGCGGACGGCCGTCAGGCAGACTCGATCTGCAGCAGTTCCACCCAGTTGCCGTCCGGATCTTCGATCATCGAAATGCGCACGCCCGGACGGATTTCCGTCACCGGTACAGCCACCTTGTAGCCGGCTGCCGCGCACTCGTCCGACGCTTCCACGATGTTGTCCACGCTGATGGTCCAGTAACGGTAACCCGTCGCCCCCGCAATGCCACCGGGAGGGGCCGACGCGCCGGGCGTCTTGTTGTGCACGACGATCTTCACCACCGTGGTCCCGGCCCTGAGGCGGTGCATCGTGCCCGTCCCCATCTGCATCTCACCCTCGAACTCGAGTCCCAGGGTATCGCGGTAGAACTTGAGCATCGCCTCGGCATCCGCCGTGACGATACCGATGTCGATCGAGTCTTTGGTGATGTTTAGCGGCATTCGGAATTCTCCTTGTGTGGTCCGCGGCAACCCTACCACGCGCCCGGCGGCCTGCAGTTGCCCGGGGGGTTACGCACGATCGCCGCGCAGGGCCGCCACCTGATCGAACAGGTAGGCGGCATCGGCCCGAGCCGGGGGCACCGGCTCACCGGCGACAATCTCGACCCGACTCCAGAAACGGCTCGGATTCCGGAAGACTCCGCCTGCATGACTGAAGAAGCTCCCCCACAGACCGCGCAGGGCCAGAGGGACCACGGGCACGGGGGTTTCGCGGACGATGCGTTCGATACCCGGGCGGAACTCAGCAATGTCCCCGTCCCGCGTCAGCGCGCCTTCGGGAAAGATGCACAGCAGGTCACCCGCCTGCAGCCCTTCGTGGATTTCCTGGAACGCCGCGTCGTACGCCTGCTCGTCCTGACGCCGGCCGACGATGGGAATCGCCCGTCCTGTTCTGAACACGAAATTGAGCACGGGAATGTCAAAAATCGGTTTGAACATGATGAAGCGGATCGGCCGGCGCACGGCGCCCGCCAGCAGCAGGGCGTCCACATACGTAATGTGGTTGCACACCAGCACCGCTGCGCCCTCGTCGGGAATCCTGTCGAGGTCACGGTGCGTGACCCGATACATCGTGTGGGACAGGATCCAGATGATGAAGCGCATACTGAACTCCGGGACCCGGTGAAAGATGAACGCCGCCACCGCGATATTCATCAACACGACCATGAGCATAAAGGCGGGAATCGGCATCGACGCAACGCCGAGAAACACGATTGCCGCAATGGATCCCACCACCATGAACAACGCGTTTGCGATGTTGTTCACAGCAATCACGCGCGCCCTGAGCTTCTCCGGTGAACGGTCCTGCACAAGCGCATAGAGCGGCACCGTGAACATCCCTCCGAAGAGCCCGATCAGCGCCATGTCGATCAGCACGATGAAGGTCTCCTCCGCCGCGAGGAACTCCGCCCAGCCCATTGGCGCGGACGGCGCGAGCGCATTGATCGCGAAGTACATGTGAATCCCGGCGACGCTCATCCCGAACGCGCCGAACGGCACGAGCCCGATCTCGATCTTGTTGCCGGAAAGGCGCTCACAGGAGAGCGACCCTGCCGCAACCGCAACCGTGTACACCGCCAGAATCAGCGTGACGACTGACGCCTCACCGTACAGGTAGTTCCGGGCAAGATTGGGAATCTGTACAACAAACGCCGCGCCAATCAGCCAGAACCAGGAGATCCCAAGAATCGACAGGAAAACCGTCTCGTGTCTGACCACACGTCTGACCTGACTTGCAGTCTCCGCGACCAGGTTCCAGTTCAGGCGGAGGCCAGGGTCCGTGGGCGGACATTCCGGGACGAACCGACTTGCGATGTAACCGGCTGCCGCAACGCACAGTACAAGCGCCATCACGCCGATACCAGGGTTGGTGGACGCTACGACGATGCCGCCGACGAGGGTCCCGATGAGGATGGCGACGAAGGTCCCCATTTCGATCTGCGCATTGCCGCCGGTGAGTTCCGCTACGGAGAGTTGCTGCGGCAGGATCGAGAACTTCAGCGGACCGAAGAACGCCGACTGGACCCCAAGCAGAAACAGCACAAGGAGCATGCCGGCAACACTTCCACTCAGTACGGCGATTCCCCCAAAGACAGCGACTGCGATCTCCACAATCTTCAGGTAGCGAACGAGCCGCGATTTCTCCAGCTTGTCTGCAAGCTGCCCGGCAAGTGCCGAGAACAGAAAGAACGGCAGCACGAAGAGTCCGGCAGCAGCGTTGACAAATACGCTCGTTTGCTCGTTTGCGATCAGACCGCCATAAACGAAAATGAGCGACAGCGCGGCGCGAAACACATTGTCGTTCAGCGCTCCGAAGAACTGCGTCACAAAGAGGGGACCAAAGCGCCGGTCCCCCAACAGCGCGAACTGCGGCGTCTCATTCATCCCTTGTCTCCGAACTGCGACGCGGCCCGGCTCTTCACCAGGGCGCACGTGTCGGTACGCCTGCCCACCACCTAGGGGAAAACCCGTAGTCGATTAGGCTAAACCGCGAATACCGGCCAGGCAAACGACTTCCCGTACTCCTCATCACTACGAGAGCAATGTGATGAGGTGTCCCATGGTTCAAATCAACAACCGATCTGGCAAAGCCGAGCCGACCACAATCCGATCCTGGGATGGATGCGGTGCCGCACGGTTCTGCGCGCTCAGGCGGTTCGGCCTTCGCGAAGCAGAAGGACGCGCTGCCCAGCAGCCCCCGGGCATCCACAACCACGGAGCCGCCCAGGCATGCTGCGGCCGCGATCGCGGGGAGCCGCATCATCAACCGCCTCGCAACAGACCCTTGAGGACGTTCACGTACCGGACTTCGTCACCGGGCTTGTAGCCCTTGTGGATGTAGCGGACCTTGCCGCTGCGATCGATGAGCACGCTGTACGGCATGGACTCGATGGCATAGGCCTCCGAGACGGCCTGTGCCTCGTCGAACACAAGCGGAAACGTCACTCCCGTACGTTCAGCAACCTGCCGGGCCTTGCTTCGCTCGGCCTCGACATTGACCCCGAGCACCGCGAACCCCAATCCCTCGTAGCGCTGATGAATCTGATCAAGCCGGCAGGGGCGCACCAGCTCGCCCAGAAATTCAGGAGCACAACCTGGCCCCGGTACTCTTCGAGCCGCAGGTTGTCGCCCGCGAGTGCGGGGAGCGTGAAGTCCGGTGCCGCTTCACCTTCGGTGACGGCATGACTGAATGGCGCTGCCAGGGCCGCGATCAGCGCAACTGATCGAGTCCAATGAGAAATAGTCCGGGCTGGGTCCATGACCGCCACCTCCGTGTGCTTGCGGTTAGTAGACATCGGCCGACGCAAGGGCGGCGGTTTCGGGTGCCGTTTTCCGGGGTGCCATATCCATGAGTCCAGCGGAGACATGCACGCGCCCGTCACCGTCGACGATGATGTCCGACGTCTCATTGATGAGATCGAGCCCCGAGACAACGCCGAGCACGAAGACGCTGGTCGATAGCGCATCGGTTGCGGTCGCCTCGGCGCCAAGAATCGTCACGCTGCGCACCTCGCGCGCCGAATCTCCAGTGGTCGGATCGATGATGTGATGGAAGCGCTTGCCGTCTGCTTCGAAAAACCGTTCGTAGTCGCCCGACGTCGAGACCGCGGCGTTTTCGAGCGGCAGGATGGCGATCATGTCCTCGCGTTGACGGGAATCGCGCACGCCGAAAACCCAGGGTTCGCCGCGACGATCACCCAGAATCCTGCTGTCGCCCCCCGCGCCAACCGAGGCCTGCGTGATCCCGCGGGCTCTCAGCACGGCAATGGCGCGGTCCACCGCATACCCCTTCGCAATGCCACCGAGATCGACGTAGACCCCTTCGTGCGCGTAGCGGACCGTTTGCTCCTCCGGATCCAGCTCGAGGTGGCGATAGTCGATCGCCGGGAGCGCTTCCTCCAGCGTCGCATCGTCCGGACGCAGGCGCTTGCGGTAGTCGTAGTAGCGTCCGGCCGACGCGTACGTCACATCGAACGCACCCTTGCTCGCTTCGGAGTACTCGATGCTTTGTGCGACGAGTGCAAACAGTTCATAGCCAACCGGCACCGGCCCAAACCTGGCGTCGCGATTCATCCGGGACAGGAGACTCGTCTCGACGTAGGGACTCATCGCAGCGTCGATGCGACGAATCTCCGCCAACGCGGCTTCAACGGCCGCACACGCGTATTCGGCATCCCCATGACACAACTCGATGCGCGCGTTCGTGCCCATGATGGATTCATCGGCAAAGAACCAACTGCCTTCCGTGCCAGCGTCGTTTGAACGGCAGCCCGCCTGGATTTCGCGGGCCTCCATCATCAGCGCGGCGAGTAACAGGATCGAACCTGCCATTGCTACCTTCCGCATCTCACTCACCCCTTCAGCTTGTCCTTGTCATCAGAGCGCTCGTTGGCGAGCTGTGCTTTGCAGTCTTCAGGCTGAACGGCCAACGCTCCACACAACTTTTGAAAGTTGTGAGTAGCGTCATTACAAATGTGTGACGGCGTCGACGAAAACGGTGCTAACGACGTCGCTGACGTCTGGATGAACGGCACGCCTGCACCCCCGAATGGACCATGCGGCACGTTTCGGGCGACCGGCGGGCGAGCCGGCTTTAGGACCAGAGTACCGTTCGTCGGCCGGGAACCATCCTCCGGCGACTCACGACGTGACGAAGTGACGAAGTGACGGGAATTGGTCTCGCCAGCGCCATCACCCGACAGGCGGTCGATATCGAACGGTTAGCGGTGAACCCCGCGGTCCGACTGCCGGCCCCGTGCCCAACCCACGTCCCCGGGGCTGGCGCTATGCTGCGCTCACCGCAGAGCGACAAGAAACATCAACATGACCAAACCGGCTCCCATCATCCTCTGGGGCGCACCCCAGTCGCTGTTTACAGGGCGCGCGCGCAGCTACCTCATCAAGACAGGCCAGCACTACGAAGAGCGACTGATCGCGGAGCCGCGCTACACCGATGACGTCCTGCCGAAAGCCGGCGGGCGTCGGAGCATGCCGACCGTCGAACTGCCGGATGGCACCGTGATTCGCGACAGCGTCGCGATTGTCGATCATTTCGAGGACGCGCTTGGCCGGCCTGCGACACCGCAAACACCGCGTCAGCGGGTCGTCAGCCTGCTCTTCGACGTCATCGGTGCCGAGGGGCTCCTGCGTCCCGCCATGCACTACCGGTGGAATTTCGATGACGTCCAGCTGGAGTTTCTCCGCTTTCATTTCCGGACCATCGTCCCGGGCAATGACGGCGCCGACGCGGACCGGCAAATGCGCCACATCAGGAACCACGTCAATCCCGATTGGGGGCTCCACCCGGGAACGGTCGACGTAACGGAAAGGCTCTATCGCGGGTTTCTCGCGAAGTTCGACGCGCACCTCGCCCATCACCCGTATCTGCTTGGCGGCGCCCCCTGCGTTGGCGACTTTGGACTGATCGCACCGCTCTATGGACACCTTGGTCGGGATCCCGTGCCGCGAACGCTACTGCAGACTGACGCGGTGCGGGTTTTCCGTTGGGTCGAGCGGATGAACAACGGGGAGCCCGATACCGGCGAGTACCCCGCGAGCGATCACGCTTTCCTGCCGGACGACCACGTTCCGGAAACACTCATCGATCTGATTCGACACCTGGCGATCGACTTCGTCCCCGAAACCGTTGCCGCACACGCCGCGATCAACCACTGGCTCGCAACCCACGATGTCGCCGCCGGCAGCGAGTGCAAACGGTACGCGGGAAGCACGTCCTTCGAAGCAGCGGGGACAACCATTCCGGTCAAAGCACAGCCATTTCGGTTCTACCTGCTGGCGCGCGTGCAGGATGCGGTCGAGTCCCTGCCCCGTCCGGATCAACATGCCGTGACCGAACTCCTGGAAGCGTGCGGCATGGCTGAACTGCTGACACTACGCCTCGATCGCCGGATTGGTCGGAACAACAACCTCGAGATCTGGCTCTGACCAGCAATCAGGTCTCAGCCACGTAGTTCCGCCAACAACTCCGCGTGGTCTTCATCCGGTAGCCCCGGAACATGGAATCCGGTCCTGCCGATCACATCGCCGAGGCGTTCTTTCATCTTGGCGACGACGTCACGCGGTTCACCAACAATGGCGATGGTGTGCAGGACTTCATCGTCGATGAGCGCGGCCATTTCCTGTTGCTGCTGGCGCTTGTTCAGCGCGTTCAACTCGACCTGGAGTTCACCCCAGCCGTGGATGTCGAGGACGGGTTTGTACGCCTCGGTCGACCCATAGAAGGCGATCCGGTCGCGCGCGGCGTCAATGGAACGCTGCAGTGAGGCTTCGTCCGTCCCCGTCGCCACGATGGGCGCGTAGTCGAGTTCGAAATCGGCGAGGGTCCGATCGCTCGCCCCGAGGCCCTTGCTGATCGCCGGCAACGTCACCTCGCGAATGTACCGTTCGGATGAGAACGGATGCATGATCATGCCGTCCGCAACCTCGGCTGCCACCCTGGTCATCAGCGGGCCGGTTGCCGAAAGGGTGATGCGTGGACGTCCGGACTCGGTGTTGCGCGGCGTGAACGTTGCGGGCATCAGGGTGTGCCGGTAGTACTCGCCGACGAACTCCAGCCGATCTCCGTCATACCAGCAATCGTAGATCGACTGCATCGCTTCAATGAACTCACGCATCTGACGTGCTGCCCTGTGCCACGGCATGCTGAAGCGCCGCTCGACGTGGGCCCGAACCTGCGACCCAAGGCCAAGCACCAACCGGCCGTCCGCGTAGGCGTTGAGATCGTGCGCGACCGTCGCGAGCGACATGGGATTCCTCGCAAATGCCACGGCAACCGACGTAACGAGTTCTACCCTGCTGGAGTGCTCGGCGGCCAGCACCAGCGGCAGGAACGGATCGTGGTTGAGTTCGGCAATTCTGACACCGTCGTAACCCATCGCCTCGAGGCGGGCGACCTCACGAGGGATGTCCGCCATCGACGGCGAGAGCCCTGCATCTACCTTCATCGGGTGTCGTTCCTGAGCGGATTCAGAGCAGGAGTGTAACCTGCGGCTTCGCCTCGGGGCCGGCGGCATCACGACACTCGAACACCTGATCACTCGCAGCGCCCCGCTCGAGCAACGCAGCACAGACCGCCCGGCCGCGACGCGAGCGCCAGCGCGAGGGACCCGGCTGACGCTTGCTCACCCGAAGACTCCGGCACCATCCCATCAGGAACCTCGACCTCCATCTCGCTTGCCGAGCCGCAGACACTGAGCGACAACCCGGGGCGTTCCGTCAGCATCCTGGCCACCTTGTTCAGGTAGTCGCTGACGTCGTCATCAAGCACGTCGCTCCCCGTCGCGAACGCGATGGGATGAAAACGCGGGCGCATGAGACGCCCCGGCAGCGGATTCAGCAGACTCACCGCATCGCCCATTGTGCTCGAGCAGCGCGTACCCCTCCTACGCTGCGGCTCCACCGTCTGGCAGATCCCCTTCACCGGCACCATGCCGGTGGACGGCACGTGCTCAATCGTTTTCGAAGTGGTGGCCGAGTAGACTCGCGTCAACACCGCCGACAGGAAGAGGAGCATGACGCAGGTACGGACACTCGCAGGCACGGGTGAAGCACGATTCAGCGGAGATGGCGGTCCGGCGTCTGAAGCCTCCATCGCCGAACCGTTTGGCGTCGTGAGGGGCCCTGACGGTGCCATCTGGTTCTGCGATCTTGGCAATCATCGGATTCGCCGCATCGCGCCAGACGGCACGGTCGCTACGGTTGTCGGCCGGGGCGAGGCCGGCAATGACGGCGACGGCGGCCACGCCCTCGCGGCCGCGATCACTGAACCCTACGAACTGCGATTCAATGCCGCGGGCGATCTCTTCTTTGTCGATATGAAAGCGCACGTCGTGCGCGCGGTCAGCGGCACCGATCAGACGATCCGGACCGTCGCCGGAACCGGCGAAGCGGGTTTCGACGGCGACGACGGACCAGCGACCGCCGCGCGCATGCGCCAGCCGCACAGCATCGAGTTCGGTCCGTACGGAGGACTCTACGTCGCGGACATCGGCAACCACCGAATACGCCGGATTGATCTCGACACCGGAACGATCTCGACCTTTGGTGGCACCGGCGGTAAGAACGCCACACAGGATGGCGCGAGTCTCGACGGCAGCGACCTCTTCGGGCCACGCGCGATCGCATTTGATGCAAACGGCGACATGGTTCTCGCGCTTCGGGAAGGCAACGCTGTCTGGCGCATCGACATGCGCTCCCGAACGCTCCAGCACGTCGCCGGGACCGGGGAATTCGGCTACGACGGCGACGGCGGTCCCGCGGTCGCGGCGAAACTGGCGGGCCCCAAAGGTGTCGCAATCAACGAGAAGGGCGACATTTACCTCGCAGACACCGAGAGCCACACCATCCGGGTGATTCGCGGCGACGGACGCATCGAGACTGTGCTGGGCGACGGCACGACCCATGACGGACCGGACGGCGACCCGTTTGCCTGTGGTCTCGCGCGGCCACACGGCGTCTTCGCCGCAGGCGGCGAAGTCTGGATCGGCGATTCCGACAACCATCGGGTTCGTCATCTGGCCTGACGCACACGCACAACATCGCGCCGCCGCGCCAGACGGGCTTCGGGTTGTTCGACCTGTTCCTCCTCGGTCTGGTTGCATCCGTACCTCGAAGGGAACGGCATCCGCGACCCTGCTGATCAGAAGGCCATGATCGCGGACAGATGCTCGGCGCATTCCGTGACACGTTGTATCGGGTCGCTGTCGAATAGCCCATCCTGAAGGTTGTCGACACACAGGGGACGCCCGATAACGATCCGTGGCGCAACGAATCACCCGATCAGCCAGGACTTTGGGATGTTTGCAGACCGAATCGATGCCGAGACCCTGCCGTAGCCAACCCGCGATACCCGCGGGTCAGTTCGGCAGGAGTGCCCGAACCCAGGCAACCCTGGCGGCCTCCCGCACCGAACGACCTTTGCCGTCCGTCAGGGCAACGCTGACTCCCGCTTCGAGAAACGCGCTCACGATGGCGCACTGCGCGCCACGTCCGTTCCCGTGCCGCCACGCCCCGTATCCTGTACCGCGAGATAAAAGGGCGTCGAGCCTGATTTGTTGCGCGCCTCAGCAGACGCACCGGCCCCGAGCAGGCATCGAACAGCGTCAGCACAGCGCGTCCGGACCGCACGGTGCAGAGGCGTCGCGCCATTCGCATCGGCCGAGTCCGGGTCCGCCCCGGCCTGCAGCAGCAGTCGCAGCGTGTCGACCTGCGCGGGCGCATCCCATGCTTCGAGCAGCGGGTAACCGTCGGCCGCGTAGTGCAGGGGCTCAGCCTTGCGCCGGGACCTCGCCGAAACGTCCGCGCCCGCGTCGACCAGCACCCCGACAATCTCCGCCCGATGCGCGGCGGCCGCAAGGTGTAACACCGTGTCGCCCGCGTAGATCCAGTGCGCGATCGATTCCAGCATGAACTGTTCGGGAAACTGCACCGACACGTTCAATGTCCGATCGAGCACCGCTTCACGCACCCTTTCAACATCGTTAGCAAGTACGGCGTCGATCATGCTCTGCATGGGTCCACCCCAGATCCGGCACATTGGTGGAGCAACGGCGTCGCACAGCACTGCCCGTCAAACAACCAGATGGCATGGCTGGCCGCGCACCACGCCTCAACATAACATCGGGCGGCGTCTGCTTACCGAAGCCCGCAGCGCCCCGGCCATCCGGATCAGTTGGGGCCGCGGGGGCTGCACGTGTCCTCCCCCGCAAACGGCCCAAACCAGCGGTTGGCCGATTCGAGAGCGATCATGGCCATGACCGCAACAACCACCGGGGACACAGCACCGAGGAATCCTCCGATCGTGACACCGCCGACCAGCAGGACCTGATGCATCACGCCGGACGTGAATGGCCCCCATCGTTTACGTCGGTGCATGACGAGGCGACCTCCACACGCCGCGCAGACGATACCTGCACCATCGGCAAGGTGCGCTAACACCTGAGCCGGTGTGACCGACCTTGCCGAACAATCCGGGCATTCCCGCTCCACCTACGCCTCATTCCTCGCGCAAATCCTCGCGACAGATCTGCCGAATCCGCAGGGTCCGTCCTGACGGGCGATTGTACCGCCGCGTCCGGAGCCCGTGACGATTTGCCACCTTCCCTGCGGCGTCATTCGCACGGTCTGCCTCACGCTCGGCTCCATGCCAGGCACGGGCAAATTCCGCCCCATGAACCCCTTCCGCCCTCACGCTCTCAGCCTGGCCCAGGCCTAGGGTTTGCGCCGGTATCAGGGCGCTTTCAACTGGCTGGCCGCCACGCGCTCGAGAATCGCCAGACGCAGGGCGTCTTCGTCCGCACGGTGTTCCGGCAGTCCCGCCAAATTGTGCGTCTCAGCGGGATCGCTCCGGCGATCGAACAGCAGATAGACCTTACCCTCCCTGTTGAGTGCCACTTTCCACTCGTCTGTCATGAGCATGAACTCGCCACGGAACTCCGAAAGTCCCGACGCCCTGTGTTGCCCTCCCGCGACCGCGGGCAGCAGCGAACACGCGAACTGCCTGTGGCTCATCTCGCCGCCCGCCAGTTCCACCAGCGTCGGCCCGATGTCCCCGTTCTCCGCAATGTCCTCGACGACCGTGCCGCCACTGCCGTTCGTCGCGGTTTCGGGCGTCCGAACGATCAAAGGGACCCGCAACGCGCCATCGAGGAAGTTCATCTTGTAGATGAGGCCCCAGTCGCCGTTCATTTCGCCGTGATCCGACGTAAAGACGACGGCGGTCCTGTCGAGTTCGCCACGCGCCTCGACGGCACTGAGAATCTCGCCGATCTGATCGTCGATCAGCGTGACGTTACCCGCATAATTGGCACGCATCGCACCGATATCACCTTGCTCGAACGCGGGTGAGCTGCGCTCCATGTAGAGATCGAGCCAACCCTGGGGTCTCGGATGGTCCGCTGCGGACCGCGGCACGGGCGGCGGCATCGCCTCGGGATCGTAACGACTAGCGTACGGCTCCGGCGCGTCCCAGGGTTCGTGCGGGCCGCCAAAGCTGACCCAGCAAAACCACGGTTCGTCACGCGCGTAGGACTCGAGGTAGCGTTTCGCCTGTTGGCCGACGTAAACGTCGGCGTATTCCCCGAGCGGCAGCACCGAGGGACGAACGACATGCGGCTTGTTGGCGAACCGTTCCCGAAAATCTTCACGGTAGGCATCGAGCAGCCCAAGGTCAGCCCAGCGGCGCGTCATATGGCTGTCGAGCACTGCGCTCGCGCGGGGCCCGCCAATCTCGTCAACGTCATCGAGGCCCCATGCGTGCAACAGATGCTCCCTGTCGCGCAGGTCTCCCCTGTGCGGGTGCAAATGCGTTTTGCCGAACAGGCTGGTGTGGTAACCCTGGTCCCGTACGAGCCGCATCCAGTTCGGCATGTCTGCGGGCAGGGTGTAATCCGAGTTGTTCCAGACAGACGTGTTGTGCGGGTATCGGCCTGTTGCCATTGTGACCCGCGCGGGCACGCAGATCGGCGTCGTGGTGATGCACTGGCTGAACCGCACACCTTCGGCGGCAAGTCGATCCAGGTTGGGCGTCTCCACCCAATCCCCGGCAGCCCCGAGCGCATCCCAGCGCTGCTGGTCGGTCATGATGAAGAGCAGATTCATATCGGACATTCCAGGCTCCGTTTCAGGCAAGGATGCAGCATTCAGCCGCCCACACGCGCAGCGACGCAACATCCTCGCGCATGACGATAGAAAGGCGGTTCGTACCGGCGATCGAGGCTTCGAGTTCCGCCTGGGTCAACGTGTCCTCAGCGGCGGCGGCCGAGTACATGGCGCTGACGACGACCTGTTCGATCTCCGCGCAGGAGAACCCCGATGCCCGCTCACTCAGCTGCGCGAGATCGAAGTCTGCCGGGTCCAGCTGGCGTTTCTCCATGTGAATCCTGAAGATCTCCCGGCGCGACGCGTCGTCCGGCAGATCGACGAAGAAGATCTCGTCGAGCCGGCCCTTGCGGAGGAGTTCCGGGGGCAGATTCGAGATATGGTTCGATGTCGCGACGATGAACGCGCGCGACGTCCGCTCGGCCATCCAGGTCGGCAGCGTGCCCAGCAACCGACCGGCAATCCCCGAGTCATCCCGGCCGACGGCAACGCCTTTCTCGATTTCATCCAGCCAGAGCACACACGGCCACATCATGTCCGCGAGCTGAAGCGCATCCCGCAGATTCCGTACCGTCTCGCCGTAGTATTTGTTGTAGAGCGCGCCAAAGTCGAGTCGGAGCAGCGGCATGGACCAGAGCCCGGCAAGGACCCGCGCATCCAGGCTCTTGCCGCTCCCCTGGATGCCGAGCAGCATGATTCCCTTCGGCGAATCGAGACCATCCGACTCGCCCAGAATCGCCGCGCGACGTTCAGCAAGCCACGCCTTCAGCCGGGCAAGTCCGCCAACCTCGGCAAACCTGGCCGTGTCGTATTCGAAGCTCAGCACACCTTCCATGTCCATCAGCGCAAACTTGGCCTTGTTCAGCTCCGGAATATCGCTGTCTTCGATCGCGCCATCATTGATTGCGCCGCGTACCAGTTGCCGGGCGTCCTGCAGCGAGACACCCCGCAGGTTGTTGACGAGCTTGCGAAACGTCGCGGTGTCGCTGCGCACTGCCGCGCCCTTGCGCTGCTGGGACCACGCTGCCGCCTCCTCGCGGACAAGGTTCATCAGCTGTGCTTCGGTGGGCATCGAAAGTTCGAAACTTGCGCTGTAGCGGCGCACCTCGCGGGGCAGCTTGAGTTCATGACTGAGCAACACGACCGTATGATTCAGGCGGTCGTGCCGCATGGCGATCTCGCGCAGCAGGCGAATCGTCTGCGGGTCCTTCAGATAGGGATGAAAGTCGCAGAAGACGTACAGGGCACCTTCGGGTGCACCCTTGATCGCCCACAGCACGTCGTCCGGGTCGGTCACGGGCGTGTCGACGGACGGATCGTCGCCAAAACCGAGCCGGTTCAGCCCCTCGGTACAGGACCAGACGTAAAGAGGCAGCGTGCGTTTGACAGCGAGGCGCGTGATCATCTCGAGAACCCGCGGCTCTTCGTACGACTCGATGACGAGGATCGGCACTCCGCCGTCCAGCAGCAGGCCAAGGTCATTGAGGTCGGTGCTCACGAAGCTCCCTGCGTGTTCCCCGACTCATCATAACGCCGTTAGCCGACGGGCTTGGCGCACCCACCCAAACCGGGTAAGTTCGGCCAATGCGTCAAGTTTCTGACACTGGAGGCACCATGCTGAACCTGACCAGGACTGCCGGCGTTGGCCTCGTGGCGTTTTCCGTCCTGCTGTTCGGGTCTGTCCTGTGGGATGCGTCCGTGCTGCATGGCGTACTGGGCCCGGGTGTCGACGAAGCGACGGTGACCCTCGGCGCGATGTCGCTCGCCCTGGCGCTGACGACCGTCGGCTACGTCATGCAGAAGGTGGGCAACCTGCCAGCCGTGGACTGAGAAGAATCCGACCGCGCCGGCGCTGCGAGCCACGCAAAACGGTTGACTTGACCCCGTCGGGCGCAGAAACTCGCCCCGATTTTCCCACCCCGCCGGCACCCGCCGTGATGCGCAAGACGAAGATCATCTGCACCATCGGACCGCAAACGAGCAGCTACCCGATGCTCGAAAAGCTGGCGGCCGCCGGCATGGACATCGTACGGCTCAACATGTCGCACAGCGACCACGAGTCGGCACGCCAGATCATCAAGTCCATCAAGACCCTCAACCGCAAGGTGACCTATCCGATTGCGGTACTGCTGGATACCCAGGGCCCCGAGATCCGCACCGGCGACCTTGCGAACGAACTGGAACTCCGCAATGGCTCCATCATCACGGTCAACGTGCGCGACGACGTTGATGTCGAGGCTTCATCGCTGCACATCAACTACGACGAACTGATCGACGCGGTCGACGTGGGCGACCGGATCACGGTCGACAACGGCATCATCAACCTTGAGGTCCTGGAGAAGCAGGAGAACGGCACCATGCGGTGCCGGGTGATCGACGGAGGAATTCTCAAGAGCAAACGGCACGTCAACCTGCCGGGGATCCGCGTCAACCTGCCCGCCATCACCAAGAAGGACCGTGCCGACATCCTCTTTGCGCTCGAGGAGCAGGTCGATTTCATCGCACTGTCGTTCGTTCGCGAGGCCGAAGACATTCGGGAACTGCGCGAACTGATGGGCCCCAAGGCCGGCAAAATCAAGGTCATTGCAAAAATCGAAGATCAGCTCGGGGTGCAGAATCTCGAGGAGATCCTCGAGGAATCTGACGGCGTGATGGTCGCGCGGGGTGACCTTGGCGTCGAGATCAACGTCGCCGCGCTCCCGAACGTCCAGCGCCGCATCGTCCAGCTCTGCGCCCAGCGAGGGCGTCGCGTGATCGTTGCAACCCACCTGCTCGAGTCAATGATCACCAACCCGATTCCGACCCGCGCGGAGGTGACCGACGTCGCCAACGCGATCTACGAGGAAGTAGATGCAATCATGCTCTCGGGCGAGACGACCATCGGTCGTTACCCCGTTCGCTGCGTCGAGCAACTCGTCGAGATTGCCGAGACGACAGAATCGTTCCAGGGCCTCGAGTTCACCCGCGAACTCGCGCAGAACGACGACAAGCAGCGTCTTGCATACACGGCCGTCCAACTGGCGGAGAGTACGTCCGCCGCCGGCATCGTGGTCATTACGCGGCGGGGACTCATGGCGGACTACGTGACCAACTGCCACCCGCAGCAGACCCGCATCTACGCGTTCACGAATGACTCCCAGACGCGCCGCCGGCTGCGGATGAACCGCAACGTTTCACCCTTCCGCACCGCGTTCTCGAACGACCCGGAGAAAACCCTGCAGACCGCGTTCGATGTACTGCGTGAACGAGTCGGCATGGGGTCTGGCGACAAGGTCGTCGTGATCTCTGACATCCTGGCCGGCACCGGCATCGAAGCCATCCAAATCAGGCAGATTCCGTAGCGGCCGCGGTTCGCAGCGCAAAGGCCCGTTCCAGCAAATCCCTGAGCGGGAGTTCATCCGCGTCGCGAAACACCGAATCGATAGCCTCGTACATCGGTGCGTTCTGGGTCAGAAACCAGTCCTTCACCTCACAGCTCGTCTTGAAGTGGCTGCGCGTGACCGTGTGCGTGTCCCCCGACACCCTGACCGACAGCGCCACCCGGTCGGTGGACGCGTCCTGGGTCCTGTGGAACAAATCACCGCGCAGCAGCAGGGCATCGCCCGCCGCGAGTTCCGGCGTCTCGGCTATCTCGTCGAGAGCAAAATCGAGCGCGCCAATCTCGCCGCCCCGCCAGTCATCGCTGATGAACCGCCGCGTCCCTTCCTCCCGGACCGTTGCGGCTCCCCGCCCTTCGAGCTTCGCCCACAGCTCCGGCGCGACCGCTGCAAAGTTGTCCGCGGGTACAATCGACAGATTGCTGCGGGCGGGGTCAGGCTTGCGCACGGGCAGGTACACGTTGAGGTAGTGCCGATGCGTCTGATTCACGAAAAAACTCTCGTGATCCTGATGCCATCCAAAGTCGATGCCGTTGCCGATCGCGAAGAACACTCCGCCGCCGACCCGGTTCGGCCGAAACGCCCCGGTGCGCAGCGAAGCAACCAGTCGCTCCAGCAGAGGACGAAGCCGCGCCATGCTGTCAGCACCCGGCAAACCGAGACTGTATGCCTGATTCCCGCTCTGTGACCCGGCGCCGTAATCCGAATCGAATGCTCTGACCAGATCCGCGGGCATGAAGTCACGGACGACGCAGAAGCCCCGTTGGAGGAGCGATGCCGAGATTTCCGCAGTCATCAGTTCAGGATCCAGGGTCAAACCGCCAGCCTATCATCCCGCACATCGCCGCGAGAGAGGCCCCAACTCCGCAGGAAGTCGTTTCTTCCAGGCCTCCGCCATCGAGCGACCCTGTTAGACTCAGACGCACACACGACGAGGCTTTCGTCATGCGCCGATTCCTGATTGCCTGCACGCTCCTGCCGCTCCTCGCAACAGCGGACATCAAGCCCGAAGAGATCACCGTCGCAAAGATGGCGAAGCCGACCAATACCTGGCTGCTCGCAAAGAGCACGTTCGGACCGGCTTACGTGTTCGACGCGGAAAGCGGGGACATGCACGGGCTCCTGTCGGTCTCGGAGTGGACCCCGGCGCTGGCACTCGACGAGAAACGGCGCAAGATTTACGCCGCCGAGTCTTACTACACCCGCCGGCACCGCGGCGAACGCAGTGACATGCTGACGGTCTACGATCTCGAGACCCTGACACCCGAGGCGGAGATACCGCTACCCAACAAGCTCGCGGCGCTGTCCTTCAGGCAGTACATCGGCATGCTGTCAGACCGGCGGCACGTTGCGGTCTTCAACATGGACCCCGGTCAGTCAGTCGCCGTTGTCGACGTCAGGGATCGTGAGTTCGTTGGAGAGATCTCGATCGCCGGGTGCGCACTGATCATGCCCGTCGACGACAGGGGCTTTCTCTCACTCTGCGGTGACGGCAGCGCGCAGTTGATCCGCTTGAACAAGCGCGGCGAAGAGACGCTCAGGGTTCGCTCGGAAGCCTTCTTCGACGTTGAGCAAGACCCCGTGTTCGACAGACCGGTCCCCACCGCCAACGGCTGGCTGCTCGTCTCTTTCGGGGGCCAGGTCTTCGAGCTGACCGTGGCGGACGACGCGATCGAGGTGTCGGAACCGTGGTCCGTGACAACCGACGATGAAAAGGAAGAAAATTGGCGTGTCGGGGGCTACCAGGTGCTCGAGTATCACATCGGGTTGGGCCTCGTGTTCACGCTCATGCATCAGGGCGGAGAGGACACTCATGAAGACGCGGGCACTGAAGTCTGGGTGTCGTCGCTCGAAGCACGCCGCAAGATCGCAACCATCGAATTGCCGTCGAAGGGCAGCAACCTGCTGGTCAGCCAGGGCGACGAGGCGTACCTCACCGTCTCTGGCCAGGACAACAAGCTTCACGTGTTTGACGTGAGAAAAGCCAAACTCCATCGGACCATCGAGCAGGTCGGAAACTATCCGTCGTTGCTGCAGGGATTCGCGGGTCGATAAAGCGCAATCATGGACCCGGTAATCGACATGAGCGTGCGCCTTGGCCTCGGCCTGCTGCTCGGCTCGGCCGCCCTGAGCAAACTGCGGAACTATGCGGAGTTTCGCTTCGTCGTCGCCGACTACCGGCTCCTGCCGGCGGTGTTGGTGCCCTTCGCGGCACCATGCATTGTGCTGCTCGAGTCCACGCTCGGTCTTCTCTGGCTGACCGGCTGGCCCCGCGCGACGGTTGCCTTTGGCACCGTCCTGCTGCTGGTCGGGTACGGCGCTGCAATCGCCATCAACCTCATTCGGGGACGGGTGTTCATCAGCTGCGGCTGCGGTTTCGGCGCCGCCGGCGCAGAACAGCTGTCATGGTGGCTCGTCATCCGCAACGCCTTGCTCGCAGGACTGGCGCTGGGTGTCGCCCTCACCGGCGTCGACGCCCGGTCCACGGGGCTGCTCGACTACTTCACTACCCTGATGGTGCTGGTCGCGTCGATCCTTGTTTACGCAGCACTGCATCAACTGCTTGCAAACAGCGTGCATGTCGGGCAATGGCGCGAAGAGGTGGGCGGATGATGACCGCGCTGATCGTCTCCAACGTGCTCGCCTGGATCACGGTGGTCGCGCTGGGCCTGGTCGTGCTCGCGCTCACCCGTCAGGTCGGGCTCCTTCACGAACGGATCGCCCCTGCCGGGGCCCTCACCCCCACTTCAGGCCCGAAAGTGGGAGAAGCTGTCGACCAGACGCGCTACACCACATTGGCAGGGGGCGATCTTGTCCTGGGCGGGCACCACGATGCGTCGCGTCTCCTGCTGTTCGTTTCGCCAACATGCCCGGTCTGCAAGGGCCTCGTGCCTGTGGCGCGGAGACTTGCGAGCCAGGAGGGCCTGGACCTCGCCTTTGCGAGCGACGGCGACAACCTCCTGGAACATGAGCGCTACGTCGACGAGATGGAACTGGCCGCCCACCCCTATGTGCTCTCCCAACCATTGGGCATCTCATTCGGAGTCAGCAAGCTGCCGTTTGCGGTGCTGATCGACACGAACGGCGTATTGGCGGCAAAAGGCCTGGTCAACACGCGCGAACACCTGGAAAGCCTGTTGGAGGCGGCAGAGTCGGGCGTGCCGACGCTGCAGGCCCACCTTGCAACTGCGGAGGAGCAAAGATGAAGAACACGATCATCGACCGGGTCATGAACGGGCTTGATCGCGGAACGGCCGCTGCATCGCGCAAGCTGGCACGAGGACAGTCGCGGCGCGGTGTCCTCGCCCGGCTTGGAACGCTGCTCGTCGGTGCAAGCGTCCTGCCGCTGTTGCCGGTGTCCCGAGCGTTCGGAGCCGAAGGACTCAGCGAGATCGGCGACCCCCAGAGCTGTGACTATTGGCGATACTGCGCGCTCGGTGGCACGCTGTGTTCCTGCTGTGGGGGTTCAATGACGCAATGCCCACCGGGCGCGGAACCTTCGCCGGTGACGTGGGTAGGGACCTGCAAGAATCCGGTGGACGACAAGGACTATCTCATCTCGTACAACGACTGCTGCGGCAAAGCGGTCTGTGCCCGATGCGGATGCCACCGGACGGAACGAGACAAACCCGTTTACTTCCCCTCCAAGTCAAACGATATCCTCTGGTGTTTTGGCACGGAAAGCCACGCCTACCACTGCACCGTCGCACTTGTCCTCGGCGAAGCGACCTGAATTGATGTCGACCCGGGTCGCAGTTCTGCTGATTCTGGCGCTGGCCTTCGCCGCCCCGGGCTCGGATGCAGACGTCCGCTCCGACTACCTGCTCCACTGCGGCGGATGCCACCTTCCCGACGGGCGCGGTGCGCCGCCAAAGGTTCCGGACTTCCGCAACGAACTCAGTCGGCTACTAACGAGCCAACAGGGTCGCAACTACCTTGTACAGGTTCCGGGCGCGTCCCAGGCACCCGTTACGGACGAGCGCCTCACCGATATCGTGAACTGGCTGCTGACGGAGTACAACGCGGAAACGCTACCCGCGGACTTCCAGCCGTTGTCCATCGATGAAGTCGCAAACGCCCGCAGGCAGGTGCTCGTGGATCCGATCAAGACGCGCAAACGGCTCCTGCAGGCGTCCCGACAGCCCGTATCGGGGGGTGCTCCCGAGGGGCGACAATAGTCCGCGAAGCGCGGGCTCTCGCCGGCACAGCGTCGAAGGCCACGCCTGCCCCGATCTGACGTCCCTAACGTCCCGGCGCCGCAGTCGCGCTGCTGTTGCCTTCCTCTCCAGCAAGCCGCGTTGCATACACCTCCCCCAGCCCCGACTCGACGACGCGTGCAATCACGCTCACCGTACCCGATGGCATCCGTTCGAAATCCAGCGAGACGAAACCCGGGTGGGCGTGAGCGAACAGCGTATTGGGCAGCGTCGTCACGGTGTTTACGTGGCCAGCGGCTCCCGCACCGCTCACGATCAGGTACTCCGCGCGCGCGCCATCACGGTAGAGCTGCAGCGAGTGCTCGTGACCGGCGGCGTACACCAGCGGACGGTTGGCGGCGAGCGCGCGGCCCAAATCCTCCATGACGAGTTCGTAGACCGGTTTTCCAAGTGTGCCCTGCGCTCCGTAGAGCGCCTGAAACGCGGGCCTGATCACGCCACGCTCGAACCCGCCGTGGGGACCCGCCGTGACGATCGGATGGTGACCGGCGACGATCACCCATGCATCGCCGGTATTGAGAAGGGTGTCTTCCAGCGCCTGCATAACTTCGTAGTGGACCCGCGCGCAATCGGGCCGACTCATGGGTTCGAGCAGCCACGTCGTGCCCACGGCGACCATCAGGATCGGTCGCGGCAGGTCCGCTTCGGGCAGCAGTGCTGTGACCTCCGGGCCCGGACAGCCGTCGCGCGGCAGGTAGGTTGCATCAGGGGCGGCGTCAACGAACGCCTGCTGGCCCAGGATCCGCTCGAGATGCATGCCGTCAGTGTGCCCCCAGTCGTGATTACCTGGGATCACGTACGCCGGCCCATGGGCGGCGTTCAGTTGCGCACCGAGGATGGCCCCACCGCGGGACAGGTCTTCGGGCTCAAAGCCTACGCTGTAGACGTTGTCACCCAGAAAGAGCGTCACCGTCCGATCAGGAGCGGCGCGAGTCCACGCATCGAGTTCCGACAGCGTATCGACGTTCTCTTCCGCCGGGTCGCCCGCGTCACCGATCAGCACCACCCGCGCAACGAGCTCGCCCGCCGGAATGGCAGATGCGGCACGCACGTACGGCGCCATTTTCTGTGTGTACGCCTCGCCGTTGATCTCCAGCGGGTTCGGCTCGAACACGGCAAGCAGGAACGTCAGCCCTGTGAGGACCGCCGCGGGCACTCCAATGACGAGAAACAGCGTCCAGCCGAGCCATCCCGCCAAGCGGTTCATCGCCGCGTTCCGTACATGCCCGGTGGGACTTCCCGGGTCAGTCCTTGGGAAGTACGACGGTCGCCGTACCAAACACGCGGGTCTCGTCCTGTGCGTTCTTGATGCTGAGGTCGAGCACAACCGTCGCTTCGTCCTCGTCAATGTCCGTGACGACGGCAGCCGCAATGTGCGGATGATCGGCAAGGACCGGTGCGCGAAACACCGTATCGATGTGCGTGATCCGGCCGCGCGGCGCCCACTTGTTGATCATGCTCGCAAAGAAGCCCATCCCCATGATTCCGGGCAACAGCGCGCCGGGCAACCCTTGCGCACGCGCAAGCTCGTGGTCTTCGAAACGCCCACCGCCCGCGTAACCCGCGGCCTCCGCAAAGGACCGTGATGCCTCGAGCGATGTATCGGGATGATATTCGGGAAGTTCGTAGCCGAACTCGACGTCGCCCAGCACTTGTACCGTCATTCCGGCTTCTCCCTGATCACCTGTCGCGAATCCGTGGTCGCAAGATGGTTCCCGTCGTCATCGAACAGTTCCATGCGCGAGACCAGAAACACCATCCTGCCCGAACGCCCGCTCTTCGCGTAAATCTCATGCAGGTGCGTACGTCCGGTCAGTTGAATGCCCGGACGCACGGGTGCAAGCAACTGGACCGCTTTGCCGCCGTCCATCGAGATCCCGCCCAAGGCAGGGAAGTCGACTGGCAACCGACGCGCGGATGCCAGGCTCGCAAGAATCGGGGCACAGACCTCGAACTCCGGGTTTGACGTATCCGTCAACTCCGGACGCGTCTCGCCAGACGCCTTGGCAACCGCGGCAGACTGCTCCGCGTCCACCACGAAACCCGTTCGATCAAATTCGAGATCGAGGTATTTCTCTTTCAGTTCTTCTATGTCGACCATCACGCTCTCCCATGGGCCTCGCCATTATAGGGAGAGCAAGGGCACATGGGCCAATCGGACCTCAGTTCGGGGCTTCCATCCGGAACGCAATGCGGTTCATCACCCGTGCATCACAACCGGCGTGCCAATCTGCACCTTCGGTTGCAGCGGACCCTGACCGGGCGCCCCGGGGCGCCCTGTCATTCCTGGCGGGACTCGCTGAGCAGCGCCTTGAGACGGCGACGCTCCTCAAAACCGACGAGCCACAGGGGAACGCGCCCGCCAACGACCGCGATCACGTGAATCCCGATCACCATCGCTGCACCGACCGCAAAGGCCCCTGTCCAGCTGTCGGGCAACAGCGCCAGCACGCCAGAGTAGATCCCACCCCAGATCACGACAGTACGGACCACCCGCCAGCGATGGCGGCCGATGTCGTGCCAATGATCAATCGGCGAGTAGAGGGCAGACAGCATCTGGACCGTCAAAAAAACGCCAAGCGGCACACCGATCAGGCTAACGACCCAACTCACTGAAATTGCCCCTCTGATTCCTCGTTAGACTCCGGTTAGTCAGTCAGCAGATAGACCATGCCCTCCGTGCCGTCGACGCGTAGCCGGTCTCCCCTGCGGATACGCGCCGTGCACCCGTCCACGCTGACCACGCACGGCATCCCGTACTCCCGCGCAATGGTCCCCGCATGCGACAGGTAGCTTCCGACACCCACTACTGCAGCACGCGCAACGAGGAACAACGGCGTCCAGGCCGGATCGGTGAACGGCGCGACCAGAATCTCGCCCGGTTTGATGTCCGCATCCACGCGAGGATCGAGGATCAGGCGTGCAGTGCCCTCGTACACCCCCGGGGATGCGCCCTGACCGGTGAGGTGACTCTCGTGCTGCGCGACAGGCTGGCGGGTCGACTCGATGTTCAGCATCTTGGGAGGCGTCTGCTTCGACCAACGCACATGCCGCATGCGCCGCGCGCGGATACGCTCCTCGACGTCCGCCCACGCGAGCTTTGCGGAGAGCAGGGCCTCGACCTCCGCCCAGGTCAGGTAGAACACGTCACCCTTGACCTTCAGCCTGCCGAGATCCATGAGACGTCGTTCCACCCGCAGAATCTTCTTGCGCGCCGCATACCACGCCATGATTTGAAAGAAGCGGGAATTCTCGCGCAGTTTGATGAAATAGCGTGCGCGATCGGCAAGGTACTCGA
>PBVL01000121.1 GCA_002728675.1 Gammaproteobacteria bacterium | reverse complement strand
TGGGGCGCAAGCGAATCCTCGACCTCGCTGAAAAACTCCTCAGGGTTGCTCTTGTAGTGAGACTGCACCTTGTCGAGTCGCTCCAGCAGCGCTCGCGTCGTCGTCCGTACGGATTCGGTGGGGTCCGGTGCGGCCTGGGCCGTGCCCGCCAGACACATGAGGACCACCGCGGTCACACCAATGAACCGCAGGACCGGGAATCCGGGATGTACAGCACGTGCCATGAAGACTCCAATCGGGCGGGGCGACAGCCGTCACATCCCGTCATCGTATGCGTCCGGTCCGAAATAGCGACCGCCTGAAGCCTGAAGGCCGGCCCGCGGCAGGTCAGAGCGCGTTCATCAGGAACTTGCCGATCAACTCCTCGAGGATGAGCGCGGGCTGCGTGTCAATGATCTCGTCGCCCTGCGCGAGAATGTCTTCCTCGGCGCCGATGCTCAATGCCACGAACTTGCCGCCCAGCAACCCCTCCGTCTGAATCGCGGCAACCGTGTCGACAGGAAGCCGGTCGAACTCATCGTCGATCTCCATGCGCACGAGGGCAGTGAAGGACTCCTGGTCGAGCGTGATCTCGGCGACCTGCCCCACGTAGACCCCGGCGACGCTCACCTTCGAGCGCACCTTCAGCCCACCGAGGTTCTCAAAACGCGCGTAGACGCTGTATGTGCCCCCATGCGCATCGGTCGTGAAACCGCTGACCTGTACGGCAAGTATCGCGAGGGCCGCGAGGCCGAGCACCATGAAGGCGCCAACGACGATTTCTATGGTTCTCATTTGCATGGAGGTGCCTTCCCGGTGGCGCCGTTCTCAACCGGATTCATCATCAGAAGTTGAACATCACGAGAGTGAGGAAGAAGTCGAGCACCAGGATCGCGACGGAAGAGAACACCACAGTCCGCGTGGTCGCGGCCAAAATACCCTCCGGGCTCGGCTCAGTGTCATAGCCCTGAAACACGGCGATCCATGTGACGACGATACCAAAGACAACCGCTTCACGATCCCCTTTGCAACGTGATTGCCAAAGTCGACGCCGTCCTGCATTGCCGGCCAGAACGCCCCGTCGTACACGCCGAGTCAGTCCACCCCGATGAGCGATGCGCCCCAGATGCCCACCACGCTGAACAGCGCGGCGAGGATCGGCATGGCGATGAACCCCGCCCAAAGCCTGGGGGCAACGATCCGATGGAGTGGATCGACGCCGATCATCTCCATGCTGGACAGTTGTTCGGTCGCCTTCATCAGCCCGATCTCGGCAGTGACCGCCGACCCGGCACGGCCGGCGAACAGCAACGCCGACACGACAGGCCCGATCTCCATCACGAGCACAAGCGCGACCCCGAGACCGAGAGCGCTTTCGGAGCCGTACTTAACGAGTTGGTTGTAGCCCTGCAGCGCGAGCACCGCTCCGATCGAGAATCCGGAGAGCACCACGATCACGAGCGAAAGCACGCCGAGGTGGTAGATCTGCTTGATGACGAGGGGGGCGTTGCGCAGGCGCGGCCGTGCCGCGATCGCCTGCCACCAGATCATCCCCGAGCGGCCGAGCGTGCCAAGCGCCATCAAACCGTATTGGCCGATCGCCCGTAGCGCACGCAACATCAGCGCTCACCACCCGACGGCGGTGTCCAGCCCGCGCCCATCAGTTCGAGCGACAGTTCGCGCGCGGGGTAGTGGAACGGCACCGCACCGTCCGGTAGCCCCTGGACGAACTGCTTGACCCTTGGCGTATCGGCCCGGAGCAGGTCTTCAGGCGAGCCTGTCCCCACCACAACGCCGTCAGCGACGACGTAGATGAGGTCAGCGATGCTTGCAGTCTCACTGATATCGTGGGAGACGACGACGCTCGTCATGCCAAACACCTCGTTCAGCGTACTGATGAGCTTCACGACCACCCCCATCGCAATGGGATCGAGTCCCGCGAACGGCTCGTCGTACATGATCAACTGCGGATCGAGCGCCACGGCCCTCGCGAGCGCAACCCGCCGCGCCATGCCCCCCGGACAACTCCGCGGGGAACAGCCCGGCGGCACCGCGCAGGCCCACCTGCTGGAGTTTGATGAGCACGAGATTCCGGATCATCGACTCCGGCAGATCCGTGTGTGTGTGTGCGCAGCGGAAACGCCACATTGTCGTAGACTGACTGATCGCTGAAGAGCGCACCCGACTAAAACAGCATTCCCATCCTCTTGCGCAGTTCGAAGAGTTCGGTACGGGGCAAAGCCCCCACGTTGTGGCCGTCCACGACCACCCTCCCGGAATCAGGCAGCAACTGGCCGCCGATCAGGCGGAGCAACGTGGTCTTGCCGGTGCCCGACGGGCCCATGATGGCCACTACCTTGCCCCGCGGGATGTCCATCGACACGCCGTCGAAGATCGACCGTGTACCCCGGCGAAGGCTCAGCGATTCAATGGCGACGTGCGTTTCCTGCATGCAAGCGCGGTCGTCTTTGCGAGTGTTGAAGAAGGCGGCGTGGCCCGCCCGGGAAGCTCCCGCGATGCGAGCACGAAGCACCGGCCAGCATCCCGGAAGGCGCTGACTATACCGCGAACCCCCCGCTTGACCAGCGCGGCGCCGCATGCGGCGCGACCGTCCGTGGGCTTCTTGCAAAAGCCCAGGAGAATCCCTTTAATTTATCCCGTCCCCCATCGACCCCCCCAATGCTTCCCCTATTTCTACTTTTCGCGGCGCTTCTGCTGGGGTTTCTTGTTCTGTTCTGGAGCGCGGACCGCTTCGTCATCGGGTCGATCGCAACGGCCCGGAACCTCGACATTTCGCCC
The DNA here is from genome assembly GCA_002728675.1 of Gammaproteobacteria bacterium. Classification (GTDB taxonomy): domain Bacteria; phylum Pseudomonadota; class Gammaproteobacteria; order Pseudomonadales; family Azotimanducaceae. Next base: position 20,354 of record PBVL01000121.1, on the reverse strand, counting down.
ATGGTGATTGGGTTGACGGCCGTGGCGCTGGGCACGTCGGCACCTGAAATCTTCGTCTCCCTGACTTCCAGCATACAGGGCGAACCGGAACTGGCCGTCGGCAACGCGATCGGCTCGAACATCGCCAACATCGGCATGGTCCTCGGGATCACGGCACTCATCGTGCCGCTGCCGTTCCGGGTGGACACCCTTCGCAACGACCTCCCCGTACTCGCCTTTGTCACGCTGTGTGCGGGCGCAAGCCTGTGGGACAACTACCTTGGTCTCTGGGACGGCCTGCTGCTGTTTGGCGGCCTTGCCCTCTTCCTCTATCGCCTTGCCGTCGAACAGCGTGGCAAGTCCGAACTCGAACTTGCTGCTGAAATCTCGGAGTTTGGCGATGCCGAGGGCATGGCAACCAGCAAGGCGCTCGGCATGCTGCTGCTCTCCCTGGTCTGCCTGCTCGTCAGCGCCGAGATTCTGGTCTGGTCGGTCGTGCAGATCGCCGAGCGAATGGGCATCAGCGAGATGATCATCGGCCTGACGGTCATCGCGATCGGCACGAGCCTACCCGAACTCGTCGTCTCGATCACGAGTTCGATCAAGGGGTATACCGACCTCGCCATCGGCAACATCGTCGGCTCCAACATCTTCAATCTGCTCGCGGTCCTATCGATCCCGTGCATCGTGTCCCCGACACAGCTTGCTCCGGAAGTTCTCACGCGTGACTACCTGATCATGCTGGTGCTCACGGTCGTGCTGCTCGCATTCGCGTACGGCCTGTCCGGTACCGCACGGATCACGCGGGTGAAGGGCGGCCTGATGTTCGCCGGCTGGATCGCCTACATGTACTCGCTGTACTACATCGCCTGATGAATCCCGGCGCAGGCCGTCTCCTGGTCGTCCTGGCAGTTGGCGTCGCGCTCGCGTGGACCGTCCTCGACTTCGAACGCAGGGACGCGGGAACCCCATCCACCGCAGGCGACGACAACGCCCCGGATACCTACATGGTCAACGCCCGCATCAAGCAGTTCGGAGCGGACGGCAAGCTTCGTCACGTGATCAATGCGGACCGGTTTACGCACTATCCCAAGACCGACGTCACGACACTGGTCGCGCCCGAGATCGACCTCCGCGAGGTCGGCGACACACCGTGGCAGATCACGTCCCGGGAGGGCCGGATTCTGCCCGCGACCGTGCCGGACGCAAGCGAGCGAATCGAACTCGCGGGTGACGTCCTCGCGACGCGCAAGGGCGCTCACGATCCGGTCTCGATCAACACCGACGCGCTCTTCGTCCACCCTGACGACAACTATGTCGAAACAGACCAACCTGTCGTGATCGAGGACCAGCGCGGCCGCACCACGGCTGCGGGTATGCAGGCCTGGCTCGACCCGGGACGCTACGTGCTGCACGGCAGGACCAACCTGCGCGTCGAATCGCTGCTCACGCCGGCGCGCGAACCCAACTAGCGAAATACCCGCCGCGATCCCCCGCAACCGGGCGTACTCGATGGCTCGCATACGGAGTAGAATGCGCGCGATGAGCGTTCCAAGACTCCTGACACTCCTCGCCCTGCTTCAGTTCGGTGCCGCCGCTCAGGCGCTGCCGTCCGACTCGGATCAGCCCATCCACATCCAGGCGGACGCGGCGGTGGTCGACGACACACGCGGATCATCGGTCTACACCGGAAACGTCGTGATCGATCAGGGCACGCTACACATCAAGGCTGACGAGGTCCGCATCCTGACGGACGAGAATGACGAAGTCGTCCAGATCATTGCCCGGAACTACGGTTCGCTTGCGCATTTTGAACAGCAACCCAAAGAGGACGAAGACAAGGTGCTCGCTGATGCAACGACGATCAGCTACTTCGTCCAGGAAAAGAAACTCCATCTGACCGGCAGCGCCCGAATGCGCCAGACGCTCGATCTCTTCGAGGGCGAACTGCTGCGCTACGACGTTGGTCTCGGCATCCTGAATCTGGACCGCGGCGCTGACGGTGACCGGATCAAGATGATCATCCACCCCAAAGACAAGTAGTACCGTGCCCGATCAGGCCCCGACCGGATCCATGCCGTCCCACGTGCTCCGCGCCGAACATCTCGCGAAGAGCTACAGGAGACATCCCGTCGTCCGCGATGTGACCCTCGAGATCGACAGCGGCAGCGTTGTTGGCTTGCTTGGTCCCAACGGCGCCGGCAAGACCACCTGCTTCTACATGATCGTCGGCTCGATCAAAGGGGACGCCGGGCGAATTCTGTTCGACGGGTCAGACCTCACCCGCGCGCCCATGCACGAGCGGGCCCGTGCCGGCATCGGCTACCTACCTCAGGAAGCGTCGGTCTTCCGCAAACTGACGGTGGCGGAGAACGTGATGGCGGTGCTCGAAACCCGCGGCGATCTGTCACGCGAGGAACGCCAGGAGCGTCTCGCGTCACTCCTGTCCGAATTCAACATTCGCCATATCTCGGAAAGTCTCGGTATCAGCCTCTCCGGTGGGGAACGCAGACGCGTCGAGATTGCCCGCGCGCTCGCCACCGAACCGGCATTCATGTTGCTCGACGAGCCATTCGCGGGGGTCGACCCGATCTCGGTCGGAGACATCAAACTCATCATTTCGCAGTTGTCCGCGCGTGGTATCGGGATTCTGATTACCGATCACAACGTGCGGGAAACGCTGTCGATCTGCGATCAGGCCTACATCGTCAACGACGGCATCATCATCGCTGAAGGCGCACCCGACACGGTTCTGTCAAATGAGCACGTGAAAGAGGTGTATCTCGGCGCCGACTTCCGGATGTAACACCTGCCTTCCGGCGGAGCGAGTACCCATCCCCACAAGGGACTAGTATTATCCGGGTATGGCAATCAAACCGGCTCTAACGCTCAAGATCGGGCAGCATCTGACGATGACGCCCCAGCTCCAGCAGGCTATCCGCCTGCTTCAGCTGTCGACCGTTGAACTCGAGCAGGAAATCCAGGAAGCGCTCGAAAGCAACCTCATGCTCGAAGAGGCGACGGACGAGGCCTCGGGCGAAGAGACGTCCCTCGATGCACCGGACCAGTCGATTGACACGCCCTCTGACGCCGAACCGGCAGACACCGCACCGACCGATACGACGGATGCCGTGGAGCCACTCACGGGACCGGACACCGCGGCCGCAGACACGACCCCGCCCGACCCCGAGATCGATGGGGACCTCATCCCGGATACGAGCGAAGAGATCGCAAGTGACAATCTTGCCGAAGACCTCCCTGTCGACAGCGTTTGGGAGGATGTGTGGGATGAGTCACCGCTGCCACCGTCCTACACGGCAACCGACGACGATGACACCGACTACATCGACACGCGCAACTCAGAAGCGGTGTCGATCGGCTCGCACCTGATGGAGCAGGTCAATCTGCTCAACCTGACGGAAACCGACCTCGCCATCGCGCTCTCGATCATCGACGGCCTCGATGCCGAAGGCATGCTGACGATCACGATCGAGGACATCCTCTCCGGTCTGCCACCCGAACTCGAAGTGGAAGAGGACGAGGTCCACGCTGTCCTGAATCTCGTCCAGCACCTCGACCCGATCGGCATCGCGGCCCGCGACCTGCGCGAATGCCTGCTCATCCAACTGCTCGACATGCCCAGCGAGACGCCGTGGCGCGCGCAGGCGATCAACATCGTCGAGAACTACCTCGACCAGCTCGGTAACCACGACTACGCACTGCTGCAGCGCAAGACCCGAATGAAGGAACCCCAACTCAAAGAGGCAATCAACCTCATCCTTCAGGTCAATCCTCGTCCGGGGGGGGCCATCGCGCCTTCCAATACCGAATACGTCGAGCCGGACGTGATCGTGCGCAAGGACAACAGCCGCTGGACCGTCGAACTGAACCCCAAGTCCGCACCGCGGATTCGCGTCAACTCAACGTATGCAGGCATGATCCGGCGCGGCGACACCAGTTCGGACAACACCCAGCTTCGCGACCACCTGCAGGAAGCCAAGTGGTTCATCAAGAGCCTGCAGCAGCGTAACGACACACTGCTCAAGGTCGCCACCAAAATTGTCGATTTCCAACGCGGGTTCTTCGAGTACGGTGAGCACGCGATGAAGCCGCTCGTGCTGCACGACATTGCCGAAGCCGTCGACCTGCACGAGTCGACGATCTCCCGCGTGACGACTCAGAAGTACATGCACACGCCTGCGGGAGTGTTCGAACTGAAGTACTTCTTCTCGAGTCATGTGAGCACGCACACAGGTGGCGAGGTTTCCTCGACCGCCATCCGCGCCCACATCAAACGACTGGTGGCGGAAGAGAACCCGCGCAAGCCTCTGTCCGATAGCAAAATCGCTGCGCTGCTGGCGGATGAAGACATCAAAGTTGCGCGCCGGACGATCGCGAAGTATCGCGAGTCCCTGAACATCCCACCGTCAAACGAACGCAAGCAACTCGTTTGACTCATAGGAGCTGCCCATTCAGATCAACCTCAGCGGCCATCACGTGGAAATCACGCCTGCGCTCAAGAGCTATGTTGAGACAAAGCTGACGCGCCTCGAGCGACACAATGACCGGATCACCAACGTGGCGGTCATCCTGGGCGTCGAGAAGCTCAGGCAGAAAGCTGAAAGTACCGTGCGCATCAGCGGCAGGGAAATCTATGCTTACGCGGAATCTCAGGATCTGTACGCCGCAATCGATCTCCTGGCTGATAAGCTCGACCGCCAACTCATTCGTGAGAAAGAGAAACAGAAGGACCACAAACACCACCACTGACGTTCGTTGAGGTAGCCTGAGGCAGAGCGCCTCCACACCGCGTTTAAGCGCAACCCGGCAGGATCACTGCATGACGTTGCGAGGAACGCGGGCCTTTGCCGCGCGCGTTGACGCGCACGGACGTTGCAGGCTGACGGTGACAGAAAACGAAGTGACTGAGCGCACCCTCGAGACAATCCTCACCCCGGAGCGGACCTGCCACAACCTGGCTGTCAGCAGCAAGAAGAAGGCGCTCGAAGAGGTCGCAACCCGTATGGTCGCGACCTTGCCCATGCTCACTACCGAACAGGTGTTCGAGAACCTGGTCGCGCGCGAGAAGCTCGGAACGACCGGCATTGGGCACGGGGTTGCGATCCCGCATTGCCGCCTGCCGCGCTGCTCAGGCATCGTCGGGGGGTTGTTCCGGCTGACCGACCCAATCGACTTCGGAGCGCTCGACGGTGAACCCGTCTCGATCCTCTTCGCGCTGCTGGTCCCGACTCGCGAAGTGGACGAACATCTGGACACGCTTGCGACGCTGGCTGCGCGATTCGAAGTCCCGACCTATCGTGAAGAGCTCATGGAGGCCGATTCCGACGAGGCGTTATACCAGGCCGCGCTTCAGGTACCGGTGTCCCGGGCAGAGGGGCAATGATTGCCCTCACCATCGTCAGCGGCCGGTCCGGCTCCGGCAAAAGCACTGCGCTGCACGTCCTGGAGGACATGGGGTTCTACTGCATCGACAATCTGCCCGTGAGTCTTCTGCCAGGATTGGTGGATCGCCTGCACGAGACCGGTACCGAACAACGCGTCGCGGTGAGCATCGATGCGCGCAACCTCCCGCAGGATCTCGCCTCGTTCGAAGCCATCATCGACCGCGTCGATCCCGCACGCGTCAGCCGCCAAATCATCTACCTCGACTCGTCGGTCGATACGTTATTCAAGCGCTTCAGCGAGACGCGCCGCAAACACCCGCTCTCAAACCGCGAACGCGATCTGACTGAGTCGCTCACGTATGAATCGGAACTGTTGGCGCCGATCTCGGCAATGGCCGATCTCGCGATCGACACGACGTCACTCACAATCCATGCACTGCGCGACCTGGTTCGTGATCGCGTGGCAAAAGACACGCTCGAGTTTGCGCTGCTGTTCCAGTCCTTCGCGTTCAAACACGGCGTCCCGGTCGATGCTGACATGGTCTACGACGCGCGCTGTCTTCCCAATCCCCATTGGCGCGCCTCGTTGCGCAACCTGACCGGGCTCGATACGCCCGTGCAGGAGTTTCTCGACAGCCAGCCGGAATGTGTGGCGATGTTCGAGCAGATTCGCGCCTTCCTCGACGAGTGGCTCCCGCGATTCGAAGCCAACAATCGCAGCTACATGACGGTCGCCATTGGATGCACGGGCGGGCAACATCGTTCGGTATACCTTGCCGAACGCCTGCACGACGCACTGTCCCCGCAGTTCAACAATGTACAGATTCGACACCGGGAGCTGAACCGATGATCAGCCGCGACCTGACGATCTCGAACAAACTGGGCCTTCACGCCCGAGCCGCATCGAAGTTTGTTGCCGAGGCGCAGAAGTTTGCGGCCGAGATAACCGTCGACAACAAAGGCAAGGCGGTGAACGGCAAGAGCATCATGTCCGTCATGTTGCTCGCGGCAAAACAGGGCACCGTCCTCGCGATTTCGGCCGACGGTGCTGACGAGTCGGAAGCGCTCGACGCGATCGAAGCGCTGCTCGATGATAAATTCGGTGAGGGCGAGTGACGATTGTCTGAACCCGACGACCAACAGCTCCCGGAGCCCAGCAAGACCCAGCGCAAACGCGACATGGCAGAACTGAGGGCCCTCGGCGAGCAACTTGCCGGGCTCTCCCCGCAGGATCTGGAGGAACTTGCCGACGAGCGCCTGCGAGTTGCTGCCCTCGAATACCGGCGCATCAGGAAAGGCAACGCGAAAAAGCGCCAACTCCAGTTCATCGGCAAACTCCTCCGCTCCGCGGACATCGACGCCGTGCGGAGCCTCATTGAGCGCAAGGACGCGTCAAAGCTCGCCCACAAGACGGCATTTCATCAGCTCGAGCGCTGGCGCACCCTTCTGCTGGAGGATTTCGGGGCCGGTGTCTCAGCCATCGCGGACGTGTATCCGGCAGTGGATCGTCAGCAGTTACGGACTCTGACGCGCCAGGCGGTGCGCGAAGTTGAACAGGGCTCTGAAGACCGGCGTCACTACCGACGCCTCTTTCAGTTCCTCCGTGAACTCGCCGAAAGCGCCGAAAGCACCGATCAGTCCGCGGGGAATACAGGCGCCGGATAGGCGAGCCTGCGCTGACGCGCGATGGGCATGTTGGCACGCACCACCGCGATGCGTTCGGGATCAACCTCAACGACGCCGGTCGCTTCACCGCGGCCAAGATCGAGCAACACCTCGCCCAAAGGATCCACGATCAGGCTGTGGCCCCAGGTCCGCCGACCAGAGTCGTGCACTCCGCCCTGGCAGGCCGCAACCATGTATCCCTGGGTCTCAACTGCGCGCGCACGGATCAGCAGTTCGAAATGCGTCTTGCCGGTCACCTCCGTGAAGGCACAGGGGGCTGCAATGATGGTTGCCTCACGCAGCGCAAGTTCGCGGTAGACCTCGGGGAAACGCAGGTCGTAGCAGACCGTGAGACCAAGCACACCACCAGGCCAATCGAGCGTGATGAGTTCCGTACCGGCCTCGAAGCGCTCGGATTCCCGGTAGCGTTTGGTCGCGTCTTCGACATCAACGTCGAACATGTGAATCTTGTCGTAGCGGGCAACCTCCCGCCCTGATGCGTCGAAGACCAACGACGCGGCTCTGGCGCGCGGTGCTCCGACCAATGCCCCATCCGGACGCGTTGCCATCGGAAGCGTCCCGGCGGCGATCCAGACACTGTGCTCCGCGGCAAGACTGCTGACGCACGCCCGGATCACCGGTGCCGGGCCCGACTCTGTTTCGCCAATTTCGCGGGCCTGCGTGGTCGCGAACGCAGCCCAGTTCTCAGGCAGAAAGACCATGTCCGCTCCGCTCGCCACCACCTCGGCAACAAGCGGCGCAACCCGCGCGAGGTTCGTGTCGACATCCGACGAACTCACCATCTGGACCATGCCGAGGCGTGTCATCGTCATTCTCCTGCCGGCTCGGAAACGTTCGCGGTCTCGGAACCGCCATCCACGGGCACCGCCGCACCAGCTCTCCCAGAGGCCGCTCCGGTCACACCGGTACCGTCGTCGCCCGATGCACCGGCGCCCGGGTTCGCGGCAACTCCCTCCCGCACTCTTGCGTCGAAAATGCTGACGAACTCGATCTGAGGCTCGTCGAGCGTCCCTCCAACCTTGTATTTGGCGCTGCTCATGGCGTTGATCTGGTCCTCGAAGACCTTCTGCGCAATGAACACTCCAGCGCCCACCAGCGGCCCCGTCGCGATGGCAGAGTACGCGGCGTACCAGGGTAGATTGCGGCCCACGGGCAGCGTGACGATCATGTCGTTGTCGAGAGTTTCGGCATCGAGATCGACTGAACCACCCACCTTGAAGATGCTGCTTGCGCCTTCGATGACGACAGGGTCGACGATGTCGACGCGCCCCTCGTTGAACCCCACAACGCCTGTCACTTTGTCGAAGGTATAGCCGCTGTCGACAATGTCCGAGAAGTCGAACCGAAAGCGCCGCGCGAGCGATGCGAAGTCAAAAATGCCAAGAAGCTTGAGCGCCCCGGTGCCGCCCCGCTCCACCTGCACAAAGCGGCCCTGGCCGGACTCAATGGCCACCTGACCCTTCAGCTTCAGCAAATCGATCATGGCCGGCGAACCGGGCCAGGAAATGTCCGCGCCAAACTGCATCCCTTTACCCTCGATACTCGACGCATAGCCGAACTCGGTTAGCGCCTTTGCAAGGTCGTCAGTCCGGACAGTGCCCTGGAACGTGCTGTGACCACCGTCTCGGGTCGGTCGCCACGAGATTGCCGACTCGCCAACAACCTGCAATCCGCGGACGCTTGCCCGTACGTCCGTCAGGACCGCGCCTTCCTCATCCGGCCGGAACGCAACCTGCCAGCTACCGTAATCATCTTCGCCGACCCGCAGCTCGCGGGTACTGAAATCGACCGGCATGTAGTCGCGCGGATCAATGTCCTCAAAAGGATCCGTCTCCTGGTCCTCCTCGCCTTCGATCCGCATGTACGCAAGATCAACCGCGAGTGGCTGGTCATCCGCGTCGGGCACCCTGATGACTCCGTCCACCTTCGGGTTCGACACGACCACACGCCACGCATCCTCTGCGCGCGTGATCGCGAGACCGGCGTGCTCGAGTTCGAGCCCAAACGCGTCGAGGCGGGCAACGCTCACTTCGATTCGATCGAGCGCGGATGCAAAGCCGCTTTCGAGGTCGGCGTCCGAGTCGACCTGCAGCGAATCGATGAACTCCGACCAATCGTCGAAATCGGCGTAGTCGAGTTCCCCGGTCACGACAATCTCAGAAACGCTGTTCGAGAGCAGACGTCCCACGCCAAACGTCACCTCACCGCCCAGTAAGTCACCATCGACGATCCGCAGTCGACCGATCACCTCCTTGTCATAATCCCACTCGATCAGATCCCGACTGGTCTCGAACGTGTGCTGATAGCGGAAATCCACGGGCGTCTCGACCGGCTTGTCCATGGGCGACGGCAACCGTGACGCGACGCCGATGAGGTCACTCTCAACGACGACGTAGGGCGCCATCGCGCCCGGGCCGAACGGCACGTGCAGCGTACTCGCGTAAGCCAGTTCACCGCTGACCTGCGTCAGGACCGGCTGACGCGACCAGCGGTAGAGGCGTGACACCGCAACCTCGCCGACAGCGACGACTCGAATCTCCCCGCGGTCACCGTAGACATCGGATTCGATGTTGCCGCTCACGCGGCCATCCAACAGATTCGCGGTGTAAGCCTCGGCCCCGAGCCCGGCCTCGTTCGAGTAGGTCAGCACCGTGCGGACGTCACGGGCATCCAGTTGATAGTTCGGCATGACCAGTTCGTTCCCGCTGAGCGTGACTGTCACGTCAGCGTGGGTCGTGCGGTTCGGCTGCTGCGCCAGCGGTACGATCACCTGGCCGCGCGCCTCGATCGACCCGGTGCCGAACCACGTCTCGGTCACACGGCTGGTCAGGTCGGCGAGCGGGCTCTGATTAATAAAACGGATCCCGTCGTCGATCGCCCCCTCGAGGCGGGCATTAACCTCGACACGATCCAGCAGGCCCGCTTCGGACACGACATCCACGTCGACCTGATCGATGCCGCTGCCGTACACGCGCCCCAGCGCGTCGCGCGCCCGGGCACCCCAGTTCCCCGCGTAGACCACCGCCGTGACGTCGTCGAGCTGGGGCCAGTCCGGGTGGTACTCCAGCGTCAGACCCGCGATGTCCAGATACAGTTCGTAACTCTTGGTCTCCTTCGGCGCGTCCTTGACCGGCGAGCCGTGGAACAGCATTCCCGACGCTCCGGCATGGCCAGCCTTGACGCCGGAGAGCAACCAGTCACGAAACTGCGGTGCCAGGTTATTGGGCAGATAGATACTCGCGTCGAGCAGTTCTGCGTTGACGATGCCCAGCTCCAGCCCCCAGGTCTGATCCAGCTTGTTTGGGTGTGCGTTCATGACAAATCGCCCACGCGCCTGGAGTTCGCCGAGTCCAACCTCGAGCAGCCCGCTCGAGTACGCAATACCTCCGGTCTTGAGCGGCAGAAACGTCACACGCCCCCGCGCGCGATCGAACTGCCAATGGTCATCGAACGCGCTGAAGCGAAGCTCGGATGCGCCCTGCGAGTTGATCTCGATGTACCCGCCGCCGGGCGAAAAACTGAAAAAGCCGCTTTGATCGCGGAAGGACGGCACGGCGTGATCACCGATCAGGCTTGCTGCCTCGATGTGCCCCGCCACAGCCACGCCCTGTTCACCGCCGGCGAGTCCCCTGAGCGCCACCACCCGGCCGCGCGGAGCGCCGTTGCCGAGAACCGAGACCGCCCGCGCCGGGAGCACATCGCGAAATGCGAGGATCGCTGACGTGATGGGGGTCACTTCGAGGTCGGGAAACTGGAAGCCCAATCCGTGACCTGCCCGCATGACCGCGCTTGCCCCCGTGAGATCGAGCTCACCACCCGCGAGAGGCAGCCGTCCCCGTTCCACTTCCACGTTCCAGAGACCGTCAGCGCCAAGGATCGACAAGACCAGTTCGGTGGATCCGAGCACCGGGCGCCCCCCGAGCGCCGTGATGCCGTCGGTATTCACCTCCGTGACGATCCGGGTTTCGCCAAAGCGGAAATTGACCCAAAGCCTGCTGTCGAGGGCAAAGGGCTCGAACAGTTTCGCCTGGGGGGCCGGAAGCAGGAACGGCACATCGATTTCGCTGAGTCGAATCTCGAGCCCGCCGCCGAGCCTGCCGCGCTCGCTCAATCCGCCCACGTACCGACCCTTTGCGGTGAGCCGCGCAGACCTGGCGCCCCCGGTCATCGAGACATCGAGATCCAGAATCGAGTGTGTCCCCTGACGAAACAGCCCGCCTCGAGCGAGTTTGGCCAAGCGCACGTCGTCACCGTCCACAAAGGCGATCTCAACATCGTCGAGGACGACATCCAGACGATCGACGATCCTGAGGATCGCAGCCGGATCAACCGGCTCGTCTCCGCCGGGAAACGCCTCGACCCGCCATCCGCCGGCCCCACGGGTGAGGCGCACGTCAAGGTCACGTGCGTCAACCTGTATCAGGGGATCGAAGCGCAGCAGCGACCGGGAAAAGTCGAGCGAGACCCGCAGGTGGCCAATGCGGAGGTCATCGCCAACCGCAAGCTCCTTCAGGACCACACCGGGACTCAGGAACCGCCAGGCAGACTCGATCCCGCCGAGTGCCACGGGCGCCCCGAGTCGTTCGGATGCCGCCCCGACAAGCTCGTACTCCCAGGACGGCAAGGCGCCTAACGCCAGCCTGCCGAGACCTGCATAGGCAGCAAGCGTCAGCAGCAGCGTCAACGCAAGCCGTTTCAGGAGGCGATACGAGCCGAGCACGTCAGTCAGCCAACAAGAACCACGTCGTACTGCTCCTGCGTGTACGTGGCTTCAACGTTGAGACGAAAGCTCGCCTCGATGGAACCTTCGAGTTCCCGAAGGCTGTCGGCGTCTTCATCCAGCAGCCGATCGACGACAGACTGCGAGGCCATGATCATGCAATCCCTTTCGTGCAGGTCCAGTGCCCGCGCTGAATGTCGCGGAATATCTCGAGACAGATCGACTCGGCTGTCTTCACATATCCCCGGCCGTCGCAGGTCGGGCACGGCTCACAGAGTCGCTTCTGCAGGCTTTGATGCGTGCGCTTGCGGGTCATTTCCACCAGGCCCAGCTCCGAGATCTCCGTAATGTTCCATTTGACCCGGTCCGTTTGCTGGCCCTTCTCGAGTGTCCTGAAGACCTGGCGCTTGTGTTCTTCGTTCAGCATGTCAATGAAGTCGACGATGACGATGCCGCCGATGTTCCGCAGCCGCAGCTGGCGCGAAATCGCCGCGGCGGCTTCGAGGTTGGTCCGGTAGATCGTCTCTTCGAGGTCTCTGCGCCCGACGAATGCACCGGTGTTCACGTCGATGGTGCTCATGGCTTCGGTCTGATCGAAGACGAGGTATCCGCCGGACTTGAGCGGCACCTTACGTTCGAGGGCCGTGGCGATTTGGTCTTCCAGACTGTGGAGGTCGAAGAGCGGCGTGCTGTCCCGACTCATGTCGAGGCTGTCTTTCTTGTGCGGAATAAAGTCGGCCAGGAACCGCTCGAGCGCCGAGTGGATCTCGGCATTGTCAGTGACGATGCGCGCAGTGTTCTCGTTGATCAGGTCCCGCATCACGCGCAAATGCAGCGGCAGGTCCTCGAAGACCGTCGCCGGCGCGGGCATCCGCATGAAGTCTTCCCGCACCGTCTGCCAGCGCGAGCGCAACAGCTGCGCGTCGACAGCAATCTCTTCGGCACCGGCCCCTTCACACGCGGTGCGCACAATGAAGCCGTCCTGTTCGCCCTGCTCCGGGATGAGGATTTCACGCAGCCTGTCGCGCTCTTCCTCCTCTTCGATCCGCTGGCTGATCCCGATGTGGTGCGTTTCGGGCATGTAGACGAGGAAGCGCGACGCGAGGGAGATGCCGCCAGTGATGCGTGCGCCCTTCGTGCCGATCGGCTCCTTGGTCACCTGCACGAGGATCGTCTGTCCCTCCCGCAGCAGTTCATTGATTGGCGGCAGCGTGAAGCCGGGCCCACGCTCGCGCATGACGGCTTCGTGCGTGTCGATCAGGTCGTTCACGTGCATGAACGCTGCGCGTTCCTGCCCGATGTCGACAAAAACCGACTGCATGCCGGGCAGAACCCGCAGCACCTTCCCTTTGTAGATGTTGCCCACGCAGTGTCCGGCGTGGACGCGTTCAATGAAAATCTCCTGCAACAGACCCTGTTCGATAACCGCTACCCGGGTTTCGTGAGGCGAAACGCTGACGATGATCTCTTCAGCCATGTAAATGTGTATCCGTATGTCATTTTGGTAATCCTGTCGGGGTCAGGGAACGCTCGCCAACCGAGCGTCATGCAATGCAAGGCAGTCAACGCCGTTGCGGGACAGCGCCATCGCCGTCTCCATCAACGGCAGCCCGACGACGTTCGTATAGCTCCCATCGATCCGCTCGACAAACAATGTGCCAAGCCCCTGTATGCCGTACGCGCCCGCCTTGTCCGCAGGCTCGCCAGTGTTCCAGTATTGATCCAGCTCGCGCGAGGAGATAGGCCGCATCGTGACGCGGGTGCTGACGCTGAAGGTCTCGGCCGTTCCACCGGGAACGCCAACCGTGACACCGGAGACCACTTCGTGGGTCTCTCCGGACAGCGCACCCAGCATTCGGGCCGCTTCCTGGCGCGAGCCTGGCTTGCCGAGAATCTCGCCGCCGATCACCACCGCGGTATCCGCCGCCACAGCCGGCAACGTCCCCTGTGCCGTCGCCCATTTGGTCCGGGACAGTCGCATGACGTACGTATCCGGCGCCTCGCCCGAGATGTGACGCTCATCGACGTCCGGCGTCGAGATTGTGAGTTCCAGACCCAACTGGCGCAGAAGACCCGCGCGACGCGGGGACTGTGAGGCAAGCAGCACGTCCATCACGTGAGTCCGAAGCGCCTGCGCAACGCGCGCAGTGACAGGAACACCCAAGGCCAGATCAACGCACTCACCAGCGCGGGCAGAAAGTGCCAGAGGTTGAAGTCCGCATTGGCGGCAAGGCTTTCGATCCAGAACATCAGCATCTCGGCGAGCAACATCATTGCGAGCACAATGGCCCCCTGCTGCCACACCGAAAACATTCGCATCCTCTGATACAGAGACAGGGCAATGGCGGACACGGCGACCAGTACAAACGCGTGCTGCCCAATGAGCGTTCCAAGCAGTATGTCCAGCAGAATACCGACGCACCATGCGGTTGCAAGACCGACGCTCTGTGGCAACGCTATCACCCAGTAGACGAGCACGAGGGCAACCCAGTGCGGACGCAGGTAGCCGAGCATTTCAGGTGTCCCTTCGGGGAGACTGACGAGCGACAGGACCAGCGCGACGAAAAACGACGCCGCGATGATGACGAATGCCGGTACCCGGTTAGCCGCCACGTGCATCTCCGCCGTTACCCCGCGCAACCGTCAACCGCTCCTCTGTGAAGACCAGCAACACATGTCGACTGCGGTCGAGCAGCGCGCTGGATGTCGCACGCACCACCGCAAAGGGTTCACCCGGGTCGTGATCGATGCTGTTGACGAGCCCGACCGGGTAGCCGACCGGAAATCGTCCGCCCAGACCTGACGACACCAACAGGTCACCCACCTTGATGTCCGCAGTGCCCTGCACATGCATGAGCTCGAGTTCGCGCATGACGCCGGTTCCCTGAGCAATGAGACGCAGGTTACTGCGCGCCACCTGTACCGGCACTGAATGGGTTGGGTCGGACAGCAGGAGCACCCGCGACGTGAACGGGCTCACCTCGACCACCTGCCCCATCAGGCCCTCCGCGTCGAGTAACGGCTGACCGGCGAATACGCCGTCCCTGGAGCCTTTGTCGATGATGATCTCGAGCCGCTCGGGGTTGGGGTCGATTGCCACCATCTCGGCAACCAGCACGTTGTCCTGGAGCTTGGCTGCTGAACCCAGGAGGTCCCGCAGTCGGTTGTTCTCCGCCGTGAGCGCCGCCATCTTGCCCGTCTTGGCACGCAACAGGAGCAGTTCTGCGCGCATCTCGTCGAGCTCGCCGCGCATATCGCTACGTGTTTGAAAGACGCGCTCGACGCCGCGCAAGGCCCGCCCGGGCAGATCCGCAGTCACGACGACAGGCGTGATGACCACCATCAGTCCGGAGCGGGGTCCGTCCAGCAGATCGGACAACTGATCGACTGCCATCAGCACGGACGAGAGCAGACAGAACCCCAACAGCTTGTAGCTGATCGCGCGTTCTTCGAGGAACAGGGATTTGATGGCGACGGTCCTCGTCCGGTCCGCTCGGCCCGGCCTGGCTTACGAGATGGACAGCAGATCGCTGTTCCGATCTCCTCCCATGATTTCGAGCGCACGGCCTCCGCCGCGCGCGACGCAGGTCAGCGGGTCCTCCGCCACGATGACCGGCAAGCCGGTTTCGTTCGACAGCAGTCGGTCGATGCCGCGCAGCAGCGAACCGCCGCCGGTCAGCACCAGCCCGCTCTCGGCGATGTCTGCCGCGAGTTCCGGCGGCGTCTGTTCGAGTGCACCCTTCACCGCCTGTGTAATCACCGACAGGGGTTCCTGAAGTGCCTCCAGAATCTCGTTGCTGTTGAGGGTAAAGCTGCGCGGGATCCCCTCGGCCAGGTTGCGTCCACGCACGTCGATCTCCCAGACTTCACCACAGGGATACGCCGTGCCGATCTCTTTCTTGATACGTTCCGCCGTTGCGTCACCAATCAAACTGCCTTGGGTGCGCCGCACGTAGGCGGTGATCGACTCATCGAAGCGGTCTCCGCCTACCCGCACGGACTGCGCGTAAACGACACCATTCAATGAAATCACTGCAATCTCGGTTGTTCCGCCACCGATGTCGACGACCATCGTCCCCACCGCTTCATGCACCGGTAGCCCGGCACCGATAGCGGCGGCCATTGGTTCTTCGATCAACATCACGTCCCGCGCGCCGGCGCTGACGACCGACTCACGAATGGCGCGTCGTTCGACTTCCGTCGACTGACACGGCACACACACGAGCACCCGTGGACTTGGGCGGAAGAAGCTGTTCTCGTGCACCTTCTTGATGAAGTGCTGCAGCATCCGCTCAGTGACCTGGAAGTCGGCGATCACGCCATCCTGCAGCGGCCGGATCGCCGTGATGTTGCCTGGCGTCCGGCCGAGCATGCGCTTCGCGTCGAGGCCCACGGCCGCGACGCTTTTCTGGTTATTGTTGTTGTTACGGATGGCAACAACAGAGGGTTCATCGAGGACGATGCCCTGCTCACGCACGTAGATCAGCGTGTTGGCAGTGCCGAGATCAATCGACAGATCGCTCGAGAACAGTCCGCGCAGCTGGTTAAACATCGCTGACCTGACTATTTGCTTTCAAAAACATCCGTAACCCTATCTGAAACCGGGAAAAACGCGCGCGCGGACGGCTCCACAGCGGGAGTTTAGGCAAAACCGCCGCAAAGGGAAAGTGATGCCCGACAGGGCCCGGCAGGGACGCTGACATCCGGAATGCACAGCCCGCCGGAAATGCGCCGTCCGGGCGATCCGGCACGCTTCCCTCAGCCGCGTCGATGGTGTCCATTTGCTAAAATCGGCGCTTCGGGCTCCGTCAGGGAGTCTTCAGTCAATCCCCTGCAGGTACTGACACGTGAAAGTTGATGCCACCGTGGTTCGGCTCGTCGCCGACCTTGCCCAACTCCACCTCGATCCGGCCGATCTCGAAGAGCAGATCAACAGCATGAACCGGATTCTCGGGCTGGTTGAGTCCATGAATGCCGTGAACACCGACGGTGTCCAGCCCATGGCGAACCCGCTCGACGCGACCCAGCGTCTGCGCGAGGACGTCGTGACCGAGACCGATCAGAGTGAGCAGTTTCAAAGCATTGCCCCCGAAACAGAAGATCGCCTGTATCTCGTTCCCCGGTACGTCGAGTGAACCTCCACGAACGATCCATCGCAGAGCTCGGCGCTGGCCTCGCCGCCGGGGAGTACACGAGCGTAGAACTGACGCAGCACTACCTCGACCGAATCGAATCGATCGACCCGGCAATCAACGCTTACATCACGCGCACGGCCGACGAGGCGCTCGCCGCTGCCCGCGCGGCCGACCAGGCCCGCGCGGCCGGCGAGTCCCATCCAATGCTCGGGATTCCCATTGCCCACAAGGACATCTTCCTGACCGCAGGCGTACGGACAACCGCGGCCTCGAAAATGCTGGACAACTTTGTCGCGCCGTTTNATGCCACCGTCGTGTCCAATCTCGCGGCGACNGGCCTCGTCTCTCTTGGCAAGACCAACATGGACGAGTTTGCGATGGGCTCCTCCAACGAGACGAGTTACTACGGCGCGTGCCGGAACCCCTGGGACGTGAGCCGGGTACCGGGCGGGTCCTCCGGCGGCTCGGCAGCCGCCGTCGCGGCCCGACTGTGCGCCGCTGCCACGGGGACGGATACAGGAGGGTCGATTCGCCAGCCTGCCGCCATGTGCGGCATCACNGGACTCAAACCCACATACGGGCGGGTCTCCCGCTGGGGCATGATTGCGTTTGCATCCTCACTCGATCAGGCGGGGCCCATGGCGCGCTCGGCGGCCGATGCCGCACTCCTGCTCCGCCACATGGCGGGATTCGATCCGCGCGATTCCACCTCGATCGACGCCCCGGTCCCCGACTACACGGCCGAGATTGGTCAGCCGGTCGCGGGCATGAAGCTCGGAGTCGTCAGCGAGTTCGTGCATGACCTCGCGCCACCCATTGCCGCCGGAGTCGAATCGTTTCTCGCCGAGGCGCNGCAACTCGGAGCAACCGTTCAGGAGATCAGTCTGCCGCACGTCGGCCATTCGATCCCTGCGTACTACGTCATCGCATCCGCGGAATGCTCGGCAAATCTCTCGCGCTATGACGGCGTACGGTTCGGCTACCGCTGCGAAGACCCCAAGGACATCGAGGACCTGTTCCGGCGTTCGCGAAGCGAAGCGTTCGGTCAGGAGGTCAAGCGCCGCATCCTGACGGGCGCATTTGCCCTGTCGGCCGGCTACTACGACGCCTACTACAAGAAGGCTCAGCAGATCCGCAGGCTGATCCGGAACGACTTCGTGCACGCACTCGAAACCTGCGACGTGTTGATTGGTCCCACTTGTCCCAGCCCGGCATTTGGCATCGGCGACAAGAGCGACGATCAGCTCGAGATGTATCAACAGGATATCTTCACCATCGCCTGCAACCTGGCCGGGGTTCCCGCCCTGTCGCTGCCCGTGGGTATGGTGGACGGATTGCCGATCGGCGTGCAGTGCATCGGCAACTACCTCCGGGAATCTGACGTCCTGCGGCTTGCACATCAGTATCAGCAGGTCACGGACCATCACAACGCGGTGCCACCAGCATGAGCCTCACCCCCGTTATCGGCCTCGAGATTCACGTCCAGCTGTCGACGCGATCCAAGATCTTCTCCGGGGCGAGCACCGCATTCGGCGCGCCCGCCAACAGTCAGGCCTGCGCGGTGGATCTCGGTATGCCCGGCGTCTTGCCGGTCGTGAACGCGGAGGTTTATCAGAAGGCGATACGCTTCGGCCTCGCAATTGGCGCACACATCGCGCCCCGCTCGAGCTTTGACCGGAAGAACTACTTCTACCCCGATCTTCCCAAGGGCTATCAAATCACCCAACTGGCCGAGCCGATCGTCGAGCACGGCACCGTCGAGATCGAAACGGACGACGGGACCAAGGTGATCCGCGTGCTGCGTGCGCACCTGGAGGAAGACGCGGGCAAGTCCCTGCATGAAGACTTCCAGGGCCACACGGGCGTTGACCTCAACCGGGCCGGCACACCCCTCATTGAAGTCGTTAGCGAACCCGATCTCGCATCCGCGGATGAAGCGGTTGCATACGCGCGCGCCGTTCATCGCCTCGTTCAGTGGCTCGACGTGTCCGACGGCAACATGGCCGAGGGCTCATTCCGATGTGATGCCAACGTGTCACTTCACGAGCCGGGCACCCCGCTCGGCACGCGCACGGAGACCAAGAACGTCAACTCGTTCCGTTTCCTCGAACGGGCGATCAACTACGAGATTCGTCGTCAACGCAAGCTCATCGAAGCGGGCGAAGTCGTTGTGCAGGAAACACGGCTGTACGATCCCGACAAGGACGAGACCCGTCCGATGCGGAGCAAGGAGACGTCGAAAGATTACCGCTACTTCCCGGAGCCCGATCTGCTCCCGGTGGAAGTGACCGGAAGCGCTGTGGACGCCATTCGCAAGGCGATGCCCGAACTGCCGGGCGACAGATGCGACCGGTTCGCCGTTGAGCTGGGTCTGTCAGCGGACGACGCCGCAACCCTGACCGCAAGCCGGGCGCTTGCCGACTATTTCGAGTCAGTTGCGGAACGCGCGGGCGATGCGCGTCTTGCGGCCAACTGGGTCCGCGTGGAACTGCTGGGTGCCCTGAACAGGGAAGGACTCGACATCAGCGCGAGCCCGGTCTCCGCGGAGCAACTGGCCGGCGTGCTGTTGCGGATCTCGGACAACACGATCTCCGGCAAAATCGCCAAGACGGTGTTCGAAGCGTTGTGGCAGGGCGCGGATTCTGCCGACGCGGTCATCGAGGCGCAGGGCCTGAAGCAGATGAGCGGCGGTGACACCATTGCGCCCATCGTCGATGAAGTCATTGCAGCCAACCCCAGGCAGGTCGAGCAGTACCAGGGCGGCAAGACGAAACTGCTCGGTTTCTTTGTCGGTCAGGTCATGAAGCTGACCCAGGGCAAGGCCAATCCGCAGGAGGTCAACGCTCTGGTCAAGGCGCGCCTCGACTGAGACACGCGCGCCGTACGCTCAGTACTGCGGCCCCGTCCGCTGCCCACGCCGGGCCGGTGCGACCGGTCGGTTATCGAGGGGCGGCCATACCTGCGGCAGGCCTTCACCTTCCATCAACTCACCCTTGCCAACTCCCGCGCGATCGAGCGGAAACACGGGCCGCGACTTCGCTCTGCGATACCCCGCAGCCAGGTAGACGACCGTGAACGCGCGTCGCGTTTCGGGCGTGCGATTTGCTGCCGCCTGATGGACCGTGAAGCCGTCGTGCCAGACGACGGAACCCGCGGCGGGTGTCACGAGAACCGGTTCGACCCCGGCAATGGCAGGGTCAGACAGAATGTCGTACGGCTCCGACCGGTGCGTGATGTCCACCACCTGCAGCCCTCCGGCGCGGTGTGACCCCGGCACATAGGCCATCGCCCCACTCTCTTCCGTGACGTCCTGCAGCGGAATCCATGCCGACACGAGCGGCGCGGCGCCGATTGGCCAGAATGGTTGGTCCTGATGCGGCGTCGTTTCCCTTCCGCCAGCTTCCTTGTACAGCGCCTGGTCCTGCCACA
>PBVL01000120.1 GCA_002728675.1 Gammaproteobacteria bacterium | reverse complement strand
GAGCCGACTGAAGACGCTCGAGCATACGCAGTACGTAGGTCGCGCCAAGTTGCGCGGCCGCCGGCACCGCCGATGCTTCGAGAAGAAACAGCCCCTCATCCGTGTGGAACCGGCCCGCTTCGGACCACCGGGCCGCCTCGGCCCGGGCCAGGTGCGTTCTTGCTTCCGCGAGCGGGTCGGCCTCGCTCATGCGGCCGGCGACGAGATACCCGCACTCAGGTCAGCGCTGAGCGACATGCGATAGGCGCGCGCCGCTGTACCGTAGAACAGGTCGTTTCGATCGGCGCCCGCGAGACCCAGTTCGTCCGCGACGCGTTTGAAGGCGTTCCAGAGGTTCGTGTAACCGCAGGACACCTTGTCGACGGGAAAGTTGGACTCGAACATGCAGCGACTCGGTCCAAACAGCTCGATCAGGCGTTCGAAGTAGGGCCGCCAGGCGGCCGCGAGCGTGTCGCTCCCCGGTGCGGAGTCCCCATTCTCGAAGCCAAAACCGTAGGTAGGCATCCCGCAGCCACCCACTTTGACAACCACATTGGGGCAGGACGCGACCTCCGTGACTCCCGCAAGCCAGGCCTCCCAAACAGTCGTTTCGCGCTGGCCGGCGTAAGGCCCGATGGCCATGGGCCCACCACAATGGTTCAGAACGATCGTCACGCCCGGGAATGCGCGCGCCAGATCCACGACCTCGCTCAACTGCGTGTGATACCCCCAGCAGTCGAAGGAGAGCCCGAGCTTGCCGAGTTCGGCAAACCCTTCGCGAAAGCCAGGCGTCCCCAACAAGCCTTCAATGTCGCGCGTGGGATGGTGGGAATTGCGGATGTCCGGTGACGCATGCCAACCGTGCGCATGTCGAATCCCGCGGAAGTTGGCTCCTGCCGCAATGTGTGCGTTCAGCAGTTCGGAGACCGACGCACCCTGGGTCAGGTCGGCAAAGCTCACGATCCCGCCACAGGCGCGTACACCTTCGCCGTAAATGCCGGACGCCGCGACAGCGGCAACGCCCTGCACAAACTCCGTTTCGCCAACCGCGCGATGTGAGTCTGCCGCATCTTCCCGATACATCGACAGACACTCGACGAAAACGGTGTCAAACACGTTGTGGCCGCCGCCCCGGGTGTCTTCCATGAGGTCGTCGGCAAGATACCGCAGGTGCGTGCGCTGGCCTTCCCCGAGTTCCGGACGGGGTCTGCGATCCCAGAGATGATGATGGGGGTCGATGATCGGCTGCGCGGGATCGAGTGCCGCTTCCCGCGTCCCGTCAACCCAGCGCCGGAGCGCGTCTCCGCCCCGGTCCTCCGCCAATTCGGCGAGAAAATCGCGTCCTTCCATCCCGTATTACCCCCGAGAGTCGTCTGTTTTCGTCACGCCTTCCGTGATGTCCGGTCGAACGAGCACCTGGGCGGCCTTGCGTTCGTAGTCTTCGTACGGCGCGCGCGCGGCGTCGAGGCAGGCCATCTCCTGGTGTGACTGCACCAGGTCGTAGAGTTGCGCGTTCGTGCACCCGCCGAGCATGAGCCCTGCGAACACGACCCACACAGCGGCGTGCGGCGCGCCTGTCCCGGGCCCTGTTGTCATATCCCTCATGTGTTGCTCAGGAGAGCATCTGGTGGGTCGGCGCGCAGAGCTTCGCTATATCGATGTCATGGGTGCATGCGCCGGCACACGGTGAGCCGTCACAGGTCAGGCACGCACTCGCATCGACGTCGAGCGCAGCATACTCGTCCCGCGCAAATGAGAAGTCGCCGTAGTCGGTTGCATACATCCGCGTCCGCAGCACGTCCGCCATCGGGACGTTGAAGGGGCATGCGCCTGCGCAGTCGTTACAGGCGTGCCGGCAATAGGTGGCGTCCGTCATGGCCGCGTACTGTTTGAGCAGATCGAGATCTGCGTCGGTGACCTCGGGTGCGCCCGAGGCACCGAGGTACTCGTCGATCTGGTCGGTCGACGTCATGGAAATAATCGCCGCGTCGACGTATCCCGTATTCAGCGTCCACTTGAACGCTGCTTGCGCAAACGTGGTGTCCCCGCCAGCCTCGTAAGGCCGCATGTCGTTGAGCCGCGCGCCGCGCAGCACCTTCATGGCGACGATGCCGACGTCCTTCTCGCGGGCCTTCAGCATCGCGTTGGGCAGCGACTGCTGATTGGCGACAAAGTCGAAGGACTTCGTGACCCGCTCGAAGAACGACGGATCTTCCCCAAAATTCTGCGCGAGCAGCATCGTGTCGAACATGTCCTGCGACACCGCGTACTCGACACATTCGGCAAGGTATCCCGCGTGCCCGGACATTCCCGTGAAGCGGATCTTGCCCTGCCTTTTGGCCTTCTCCACGAACTCGAACCACTCGGGGTTCTTCAGCGCATCGACATCGTTGACCGCGTGGTTGAAGAAGATGTCGACGTAGTCCGTTCGCAGACGTTCCAGGCTGCCTTCGAGCGCGGACATGAGCTGTCCCGCGCGGGTGCTCGGACCCGCGATCATCTTGCTCGCGAGGTAGACCTTGTCACGCTTGCCGACCAATGCGTTCCCAAGCACCGTTTCGGAGGCGCCTCGCGTGTAGCTCTCGGCCGTGTCGTAGTAGTTCACTCCAAGGTCGAACGCGTGATCGACGAGGCGTTCCTCGCCCATGCGCAGGCGGCTCGAGCCGAAGGAGATGTCGGAAATCTGCAGTTCCGTGCGACCCAGCCTGACGTAGCGCTGGACGCCGCCCTTCACCGCGCCGGTCGCGGGCGTGGTGTTGGCGTTCGCAGTGGCAGCAAGGCCGGGAAGCGCTCCCGCAACGCCGGTGGCGGCGCCAAGGCGCAGAAAGCTGCGGCGATCCAGTTCGGTCATGGCTATTCCTCTCAGGCGCCGCGCGGAGCCGGACAGCAGACTCGATTCGCCTGCCCGGGTCGAGCGGCTTGTCGGTTGTGGCCGTGACGGCCAGGCATGGACGCCGCATCCCTCTTTCGGGGTCTTGCGCAAGCTTACGGCGTGCGCCCCTCGAGGTCGAGCGCCCGCCCCGTCCCGCTCACCCCATGGAACGGACACGTTGACCCCGGCGGGAGGTCCTGCGCGCGAAGGTCAATGTTTGTGCGGCGCGGTGCGCTTCGAGACGGGCAAACCGCGAGTGCTCGATGCAACCATCGCCGAGGGGTCGAGGGCGGCCGCACGGCGATGACCGTTCCGCCGACCTGAGCGCCCCGCGGTCCCTCAGCAGCCCTTTCCCACGGTATGCTCCGAGGCCCTTTTGCACACTGCCGGAGAAGCCATGACCACCGGAGGCGAACTGCTCATAGCCTGTCTCGAAGCCCAGGGCACAGATCGCGCGTTCTGTGTGCCTGGCGAGTCCTATCTCGCCGTCCTGGACGGGTTGCACGACAGCTCGATCGAAGCCGTGGTGGCAAGGCAGGAAGGTGGCGCGGCCATGATGGCCGAGGCCGACGGCAAACTCACCGGACGCCCGGGAATCTGCTTCGTGACCCGTGGACCCGGGGCAACCAACGCGGCTTCGGGCATTCACGTGGCGCGGCAGGATTCGACCCCGCTCGTGATGTTCGTCGGCCAGATTGGACGTGACATGCGCGGTCGCGACGCCTTCCAGGAGATCGATTTCACTGACATGTTCAACGGCGTCGCCAAACTTGCATTGCAGATCGAGTCGGCGGACCGCATTCCCGAAATCGTGAGCCGGGCATTCGCCGTGGCGCTCCAGGGCCGTCCCGGCCCCGTCGTCGTCGCACTGCCGGAGGACATGCTGCGCGATACAACAGACGCGGCGCCCTGCAACCTGGTTGTTCCCGCACATCCCGCCCCGTCACGCGCGGACATCAGCGCCGCGCACGAACTGCTCTTCGAAGCAGAGCGGCCCGTCGTGATCCTGGGCGGCTCCGCATGGGACGCCGGGTCCGCGGCGCGGGCGCAGAACTGGTCGCTTGCCCTCGGCCTGCCGGTCGCGGTTCAGTTCCGTCGTCAGCAGCTTGTACATGCAGACCAGCCGAACTACGCGGGTGACCTCGGCATTGGCGGCAACCCGGCACTCCGAACCCTGATTGACGAGTCGGATCTCGTGATCCTGCTGGGTGGCCGAATGTCCGAGATTCCGAGCCAGGACTTCACTCTGCTCGAGATCCCCAATCCATCGACGCGTCTCATCCACGTGCACCCCGGCGCGGAGGAGCTGCAGCGCATCTACGCGCCAACCCTCGCGATCAACTCGACGCCAGGCGAGTTCCTCATCGCCTGGGGCGAGCCACCGACACGGACGCTGCCCGAGCGGGTGCGGCAGGCACACACCGATTACCTTGCTTGGTCAGAACCTGCCCCCCAGCAATCCCGTTGGGTCGACCTGGGCACCGTGATTCGCGAACTGAGGGAACATCTGCCCGCAAGCGCCATCCTCACGAACGGCGCCGGGAATTACTCCGGCTGGTTGCACCGGTTCTTTCGGTTCCGGGGTTACGGCACGCAGGTGGCCCCGACTTCCGGCTCGATGGGCTACGGCCTGCCGGCAGCGGTTGCCGCCAAGCTTCGCCGTCCGGAGGCGCCTGTCGTCTGCCTCGCTGGAGACGGATGTTTCCAGATGACCGCCCAGGAACTCGGCACCGCGGTTCAGGCGGAAGCCAACATCATCGTGCTCGTGATCGACAATGGAACCTACGGCACCATCCGCATGCACCAGGAGCGGAACTATCCGCGGCGCGTCTCAGCCACGGATCTCGTCAATCCGGACTTCGCTGCGCTGGGCGCCGCATACGGAATGTTTACCCGTCGGGTCGAGACGGACGCTGCCTTCGTCCCGGCACTCGAAGAAGCACTGAACGCCGGCCGCCCTGCCCTGCTGCACATTCGCACCGACCCTGAAATCCTGACGCCCACGACCACCATCAGTGAACTGCGCGGCGACTGAGCGTCATCAGCGCATGCGGGACACGACATGGCTGGCACATGATGAATGTATGATGTGCGCCCTCCATTGGGCGCCCTTCAGCGCGTTCACTTGGCCAACAAGAACTTAGCCAAATAAGAAGACGACAGATGAGCTGGGAAAGCGACATACAGGAACTTGCCACGCGCGAAGCGCTGGCCGAAGAGATGGGCGGCGCGGAGAAGGTCGAGCGTCAACACCACTTTGGCAAACTCACGATCCGCGAACGCGTCGATGCCATCACCGACGGGGGCAGCTTCCACGAGATCGGCAAGCTCGCCGGCGTGTCGCAGTATGACGACGACGGCAACCTGCAGTCGTTCATGGCCTCGAACTTCGTCTTCGGAACGGCGGAGATCGATGGTCGACCGATCATCGTCTCCGGGGATGACTTCACCGTGCGCGGTGGCTCCGCGGACGCAGCCATTCCCGCCAAACGCAGCCAGGCCGAGGGACTTGCCCTCGAATTGCGCCTGCCGCACATCCGCCTCGTCGACGGCATGGGCGGAGGCGGCAGCGTCAAGACCATCGAGATGGCGGGTCGCACTTACATTCCCGGCGTGCGCGGCTGGGAAACTGTCGTCGGTCACCTCGGCGTCGCGCCCTCTGTGTCTTTGGCGCTCGGCTCTGTTGCCGGCATCGGTGCCGCTCGGGTCACCACGGCTCACTACTCGGTGATCGTAAAAGACACCGCGCAGATGATGATCGCGGGCCCGGCGCTCGTCGATTGGGCGAGCCTGGGTGAAGTATCCAAGGAAGAGCTCGGCGCCAGCAAGATTCACACGCGCAACGGCTCGATCGATGATGAGGTGTCATCCGAAGCGGAGGCGTTCGAACGCGCCCGGCAGTTTCTCTCTTACCTGCCATCGAGCGTCGACGAACTGCCCCCGGTTGTCGATAACCACGATCCGGTCGATCGGGCAGAAGAAGACCTGCTCACGATCGTGCCGAAAGATCCCCGCAAGGTGTACAAGATGCGCCGCGTCATCGACGCCGTCGTGGACCAGGAATCCTTCTTCGAGATTGGCAGGCGCTGGGGCAAGTCCATCATCACCGGGCTCGCGCGCCTCGACGGAATTCCCGTCGCGGTGTTCGCCGAAGACCCCATGGTGTATGGCGGAGCGTGGACGACCGACTCCTGCCGCAAGATGATCCGGCTGGCGGACCTCGCTTCGACGTTCCATCTGCCGCTCGTTCATCTGGTCGACTGCCCGGGATTCCTGATCGGCAAAAAGTCGGAAGAGTCCGGCACGATCCGTTTCGGCTCAACCGCCCTCGCCGCGCTCGGCCAGTCGAACGTGCCGTTCTGCAGCGTCGTCGTACGCAAGGCCTTCGGTGTTGCGGGCGCGGCGAACAACAAACCCGGCAGCGAACACTTCCGCATGGCGTGGCCGTCGGGCGATTGGGGCTCACTGCCGATCGAGGGTGGAATCGAGGTGGCCTACAAGTCTGAACTCGCCGAGGTCGACGACTACGACGAGCACCTTGCGAAGATCAAGGAACGGCTCAACCGGGTGCGTTCACCGTTCAGGTCCGCGGAGTATTTCGAGATCGAGGAGATCATCGATCCGCGCCAGACCCGTTCGAACCTGTGCCGCTGGGCGAAGCTCGCAAGAAAGGCACTGCGGCCGGGTCCATACGCCGTCACGTACAGACCGTAGGGCACGCGAGCGGGGTCGCGGTTCGTCAGACCCGGCCCTTCTCCAGTTCGAGTTTGCCTTTGATGAGATTGATGCGGAGCAGATCGCTCGCGCCTTCGACGAGGCGCAGTGAGCGTACCTCGCGATAGAGGGCTTCGAGCGGATGGCCCTTGACCAGCGCCTGACCGCCAATCAGCTGCACACCGCCGTCGACCACGCGGCCGGCAGTTTCCGTGCAGAATACCTTGCAGGCGATGACCTCGTTGACCGAGTTGTCCCCCGAATCGACGATCCGCGCCGTCCGATAGAGCGTGCTGCGCGCGGCGTAGGTGTCGATCCGCATGTCCGCATAGCGCATTCGCACACCTTCCCGGTCACCGAGCGGAACACCGCTGCGGTGCGGCTTGCGCAGGTGCGCCTCCACGAACCCGAGCACAAACTGGCACATCCCCACAGCTTGCGCGGAGACGAGCAAACGAACATTGCCAATATTGCCGAGCGCGCGCGGCATCCCCTCGCCAATCTTTCCGACGACATGGGCAACGGGCACCTTCACATTGTCGAACTTCATCGCCACGTGCCCGCCGCCTTCCATCGACGCGAACTCGCGATCGATGGAAACGCCTTCCGCGGTCCGGTCGATCGCAACCATGGCGGTCCCGGCTTTGCTGCCGTCGGCGTTTTCGACGTTCAACAGTACGGAGACGAAATCCGCGGTCGCGCCGCCCGTCACATAGGACTTCTGCCCCGTCATGAACAGATGGTCGCCATCGAGTTTCGCCCATGTGGGGCGCGGGGCGCTGTCCGGCTCCGTGAACCCGAACGCGCCGCGCTTTTCACCGCGCAGTACGGGGAGCAGGTAGTGTTCGCGCAGCGATCCCTCGGCAGCGTGCAGCACGCCCGGACCGGGACCGAACACGAAGCGGGACGACTGCAGATTGGCCGCCGCGAACAACTCGCGGAGGACGGTCAGTTCAAGCGAGGTTCCGGGACGCCCTCCAAACTCCTCCGGCTGGGTCATGTAGAAGAAGCCTGCTTCTTTGGAGGCTTCCCGGACACGGGACCCGGCCTCCGGGCCGCCGCTCGCAAGCGCCGCGTCCGCTGGCCTCAGCACGTCATCCACAAACGCGACCGCGCGTTCGCGCAGCGCTTCGACGTCGACGGGAAGCTGTTCAGGCATGGGGTCTCTCCTCAGAAGGCCGGGGGCAAGAGGATGCATCCTCTCGAAGCGCGCCATTATGACGGCAGCGGCGGGTCGCGTCTCACCTGTAACGATCAGCCCCTCCACGACGTCGATAAGAGCGCGTCCATGGGAGATTGCCTGAGTGGTTGAGACGACGAACCTGCAGTCAAGACGTCGGTCGGTCGGTGCCTTCTACTTCCAGGCAGGTGTAAGGGAGTTCATCCCGATCTACCCACTCTACGCCATGCTGATGGGCGAAAACGGGATCACCCCCGTCGAACTGGCGACGCTGTTCTCCATCTGGTCGTTGGTCGGCATCGTCGCGGAGGTCCCTTCGGGCGCGCTCGCGGACACGCTCTCGCGGAAATGGCTCGTCGTAGCGAGCGCCGTACTGAAGTCGCTGGCATTCCTCACCTGGTATCTCGAACCGAGCTTCTGGGGGTACGCGGCCGGTTTCGCCCTTTGGGGCATCGGATCGTCGTTGCGCTCGGGCGCCTGGGAGGCGCTGCTTCACGACCTGCTCTCGGAGTGGCACGCAACCGGCGACTTCGGGAAGATTTTCGGGCGCACCAACGCGCTGGCAACCCTCGGGGTCGGGGCGGGCGAACTGGCCGGCGGACTCATGATCATCATGGGCTACGACTTTGTGCTGCTCATCAGCATGGTAATCCCACTCGTCGCGGTGGCGCCGTTTGCACTGTGGGTCAACGATCCGCCCAAAGATGAGCAGGCATATGAGGCGGACTACTTCGACAACCTGAAGGCAGGCATCGCGGAAGCGGGCGCCAATCGTACGGTGCTGTACATCCTGCTCACCTACTCGACACTCATCGTCACGTACGGGGTGTACGAAGAATTTGTCTCGCCGCTTTTCCTCGAGAAAGGCTTCTCACTGATGTGGGTGGGTATCCTCGGCGCGTTCATCAGCGCCATGGAGGCGGCGGGCATGGCGCTGGCCGACCGGGCACGCTACATCCCGCTGACAAAGCTGCTCCTCATGATGGCCGTCGCGTCCCTTGTTCTGGCGGCGACGTTTCCGCTTGGCGGCTGGATCGTCCCGCTGATGATCGGGGGCTACTTCACGGTGTTCGGCATGTCGTCCACCATGTTCGGCGCAGAGCTGCAGGGCGCCATCCAGGGACCGGCGCGCGCCACCGTGACGTCGGTCGCCGGCTTCGTAGAGAACATCGGCGCCGTCCTGGGCTTCATGGCGTTTGGCGTGGTCGCTGAGTACTTCGGCATGAACGGCGGGACGCTCGCGACCGGAGTCGTCGCCGCATTGCTTGCGCTCGGGTTCATTGCCCTGGGCAACGCCTGGGGCATCACCCGCGGCAGCGAGTCAGACTGACGATCAGGTGAGCCAGACCGGGTCGTGCGTCCCGAGCGGTGACGTCGGCAGATCCCAACGCGGCTGCGTCTCGGAAAGACGGAGAATCGGCCCCAGGTGCTGCATCTGCCCGTAGGGTGTCTCACTCGTCACCGCGATCTCATCAATCTTCGCTTGAGGCACGTCAGCGCCCTTCTCGAAATCAACGCGGCGCTGACGGCAGAGGAACATCCCCGATTGGCAGAGCGAGGCACGCACATGCCACGAACCCCCTTCCACCGCCCTTCGCGCAAGCGCGACGAGCGTGCCGAAGGCGGCGAGATACCCGGTGGTGTAGTCACAGGCGGCGGCGGGCAACAATGCCGGGTCCGGCACGCCGTGTTCCTCGGCGATGCCGGTCACAGTCTGCGCCAGTTGCTCCCAGCCGGCGCGTTCCCTGAACGGACCGTCGTAGCCGTAGCAGTTCATCGACGTATAGACGATGCCCGGGCGCATCTCCGCAAGCGCCTCGGGTGAGAGTCCCCGCGCGGCCAGCACCCCCGGCCGATAGCCCTGGCTGAAGACATCCGCATCGCGCACGAGGCCATGCAGCGTTTCGAGTTGCGCCGGATCGTTGAAGTCGAGATAACAGGTCCGCTTGCCGTGGCCCGTGTCCATGACGAAACGATCTGCCTGAGGCAGATGCGGGGCGGTGACCATGAGGACATCAGCGCCGTGTTCGGCAAGCGTGCGTGCGCAGGTGGGCCCCGCGAGAATCCGCGTGAGGTCGAGCGCGCGAATGCCGGCAAGCGGCCGGTCGCCGGCGGGCATGGGTTCCGGGTCCGAGTCGGCGATCCTGGTGATCTCGACGACCGGTTTCGCGGCAAGGGCCCGGCCGTGCGGATGCGTGAGCCACTCCGCGTTGCTTCGAACCATCGCACCGCAGCCACGTCCTTCGGCGATCGCGTTCTCCAGATCGAGCGCGTCCCACGAACGGATCGCCGCTCGAACGGAGTCGAGGTCTTCATCACAGCCAAGCACTGCCCGCACACGCTCGCCGAGGTGCGGCAGACCAAAGTGCGGCAGAAAGAACCGCCCGTCTTTCGTCGGGTGCGGCGAGGTCAGCCCAAACCGTGCCGGCGTCGCGGCTGGATCGGGCGGCGGGTCACCCGCAAGGCGCATGTAGGCGTAGCTCTTGAGCGTCGCGGCGGCGTGGTTCGCATCAACTGTCACCGACTGACGACGATCGGTGCGCTGCTCCCAAAGATCTGCTGCCGCAACCCCCAGTGCAGCCATGACCGCAGCCGCCGTTTCACCCAGCGCGAAGCGTGTCGCAAGGACGGGATCTTCCCCCTCAATGCGCACGTCCCTGGGCGGGGTCCCGCCCCTGATCGCCATCAACTCGCCAAACGCAGGGTTCTCCGCCGCGTCACCCATAACCCGAAACCTTTGCTCTGCAGTGCGGTCATAATGCCCGAGCACCGGAAGCGGGTCACGACGCCTCATGTCACCCATCACCGGCAGTTGCCTGTGTGGCGCTGTCCAGATCGAAGTTGACGCATTCACGGGACCGTTCGAACTCTGTCACTGCACGCGATGCAGAAAGCTCTCCGGCAGCGAGTTCATAGCCGGCATCTGCGCCAGCAGCGGAACACTTCCGGTTCGTCGCCGGGCAGGACCGGATCGAGACATTCGAAGCTCCGATCCTACGCAGCCCGCCCGCTTATCTCACCTGTTTCTGCCAGGTCTGCGGCTCACCGACGCCCGCACCCCACGTCGATGGGGAGTTCGTCGAGATCCCGGCCGGCATGCTGAACGACGACCCGGGATTGCGCCCCGACAAACACATCCTTACCGAGCACCGTGCTGGCTGGCACGTGATCGACGATGACCTCCCGCAGTTCGACCGCGAGGGGATCGACGCCCATCGCGCACGGCAGAAGGACCCATAGGCGCGCACTCCGATGTCGGGGAGCCCCTGGCGGCACTCCGATGTCGCCGTGCCACAGCCACGGGACGGTGGCCGGGCGGGCGCCCGGCCACGACTCTGACCGAACGCCCGCGAACGGCTGAAGCAGCTGGGCGAGAACCCCCCGCACAGCGCCACGCGCGCCAACCGATTGGGGCCCTGCCCCTTCGGGCAGATACCGCGTGCCGAAGACCCAGTCCCACACGATCACGGATTGGTCGAAGTTGTGGTCACACTCAGCGGAGTCTGCCGAATGATGCCAACAGTGTGACTCGGGTGTGACGAGTAGCCACCCGAGTACCCCGTTCGCGCTGGCGACGTTCGCGTGCGACGCAAACGCGATGACGTACGCAAACAACAGATACTAGATCGCGACAGCGTGCGGAATACCCAGCAGGACCAGGACTCCGAAGCGCGGGACCGTCACGAGCGCCAGATCCACAAAGTGGAAGCGATACGTATTGAACCAGCAGAGCCTGGGGGCGCTGTGGTGAACGCTGTGGAAACGCCAAAGCAAAGGAACCCGATGTTGCAGGCGATGCACCCAATAGGGACCCAGCTCTGCGGCGAGCAGGGCGAACAGCACTTGGATCGCCAGAGGCAGGCTGACGGGCCACGGACTCGCGCCCATCGCCCCGTGGAGGACCGCACCGCCCGCCAGCGTCGCTGGCACCACGATCCCGCCCACCACGATGAGCGTCACCAGCGTATGACCGATGTCCTCCGCGAGGTCATCATTCAGGTGGTTCCAGCACGCGTCTGACGGCGCGACGCGTTCGATGACGATGATTGCGGCAAGGCTCGCGAGGACGCCGGCGAGCAACGCAAGCGGCACGCCCAGAATGGTCCCGGAAAGCAATTCGAACGTGCCCCAGGCGATCCCGAGGATCGCGGGGAAGACCAGACGGGCTGACGCGCTCAGCTGACTACCGTCTGCGGAACCATCGACTCACCTCACCCAGGAAGCCCGGTCACTCCTCGTCAACCGACTGCCACTGATCGTCTTCAGTCGGCGGTCGTACCCACGCCGACTTGTGAGGCGGCGGCGCCTTCTTCTCGACCATCTTCGTCCGCGACTCGATCGGAATCAGCTCGCGCTTCAACTGCGTGCATTGTTCCAGCTTGAGGTCACAGCAGAAACCAAGTCCCTCGTGTTCAGGGTCGCTGAAACACCGGAGCCGGGATGCCATGGCTGTCGTCCGCTCGATCGACTCACGAATCCAGAGCGGATCGAGACAGTTGAGATGCTCCGTCTTGAGGCGGGTGAGTCGGACCGACTGCGGTGCCATGACAGTGCGGAGCACCATCCACTCGCGACGCACATCGTCCATCACCTCATCACAGCGATAACCATACCCAACGCCAATGGCCGCGCCCGCGGTCGCCGACCAGAACGGTGCCGAAATCAGTGCCAACAGAAGTAACCTGCGCATGAGACCCCCGATTTGCCCCGCATCCGCGGGTGCCCAGTCATCAGTGAACGCGCTGAGNTTAACAGACAAGCGAGCNCCCCTCCCACAGGTGACGGTCATCAGACCATTGNGGGATCACCGACCTGCCCGCGAAAAACTCCTGCTAGAATCGATCGCGGAAGAGCGTTGTCCCCGGTGGGGCGCCTGGTCTTCAAAACCAGTGGACTGCTGTAGAAGTGGTCGGTAGGTTCGACTCCTACCTCTTCCGCCAAANCATNGTTTACAAGCTTCTCCANACGNCTCAANNTATATNCTATATANCTGTTTTTAATATANTTTCTNTGATTATTNGCTCCANGAGCCTCAGGTAGNATACGGGAANCTCGACTCAGAGTGGTACANTAAGTGGTACAACACCACCTGTAGCCACATGTCAAAGCTCACTGCTTTAGAAGTCGAGAAGCAACAATCTCCNGGCCGGTATGCGGACGGCAATGGCCTGTATCTGGAAGTNANAANGNCTGNNACNAAGACTTGGCTCTTTAGGTATCAGCTAAACGGCAAGCGAACTCAGCTTGGTCTTGGGAGTTACAACCAGAAGACCAACTCTCTTGCTCAAGCACGTCGCGCGGCTCTGGATAAGAAACTGCTGGTGGCTCGGGGGATTCATCCAAAGGCGCACAAAGAACGGACTCATCAAGAACTACACGAGCAACGGTCCAAGATGACCTTTGAGCAGTGTGCAGAAGAGTGGTTCGCCAATATGCAGCCGCAATGGAGCAACAAAAAACACGCACAGCAGAACTTCAACACACTCCAGACCTACGTGTTTCCGCACTTTGGGAAACTTCCAATAGAGGAAGTCAGCCAAGGCAACGTCAGAGACGTGCTAGACCCTATCTGGTACGAGAAGCCTGAAACCGCTTCGCGAGTGAGATCACGGATAGAGCGAGTCTGTGGGTATGCCATCGCCAACGGCTACAGAAGTCATCCTAATCCAGCAGTTTGGCGTGGCCATCTAGATCAGATCTATCCGCCTACAGAGAAAATAAAGGCCAAGAATCGACAACGTGTCGGTCAATCCGGGCACCACAAAGCAATGCCCTATGCCGAAGTGCCGGCCTTCTATACACAGCTGACAAAAATGAACGGCTCAGGCCCTCTGGCACTGCGCCTATGCATCCTTACAGCACTCAGGTCCTATCCAATAAGAATGGCTCGATGGGAGCACTTGGATCTTGAACGGAAGGTCTGGAACATTCCGGGGCTGCTGATGAAAGGTGGAGAGGATTTCAGAGTTGCTTTATCTGAGGCTGCCATTCAGTTGCTCTCAGAGGTGCCTCAAGTCAGTGACTACCTATTTGTCAGCGGGAACCAAGGTAGGCCATTGAGTGAAGGCGCAATGCTCGCAGTTCTGAAAAGATCTGGAACGACGAACGCAACTGTTCATGGCTTCAGAAGCTCTTTCAGAGACTACGTTGGTGAAGAAACTGCCTTGAGCGAGCGGATTGCTGAATATGCATTGGCACATAGCGTTGGTAGTGCAACTGAACGAGCCTATGCAAGAGGAGACATGCTGGAAAAGCGTTTCCTCATGATGAATATTTGGGCCAATTACGTGACCAGTGAGACCTGAAGTGGCATTACCACGACGGAAACATTTCGACGTTGAAAGCGCAGCCGCTTATTTGGGCATCAGCAAGGCGGACCTTGAGTACTACCTTGAGGAAGGGATGTTGCGTCATGCGCTGGCTATGCATGATTCCGAGCAAACACTAGTGGTTTATCTGCGCGACCTACCCGATGAAACACGAGACAACATCCTTGGGATGCGTGGTCAGGTCCCGGATCTGGGCAAACTGCACGCAATTAAACTTGCCGCAAAAGTCCCTCGTCACGCCTGCCCAGAGTTTCTCTATGTGACAAACCAGCAGATGGCTCGTTTCCAAGTTTCCGAAGAGTTTGGAAGCAAAGAAGATCAACGATGTTTTCTTCTTAGCGATCTAGACGGTGAGCCATTGACGCTGTGGAGAGATGGCCGGCTCCACGCAGAGTGGCTATGGAAGTTAACCGGCTCAACGCTTGCTGGAATCAGCGTGACGCGAGAAGAACTGGATCGGCTTAGTTCTCCTGCAGAGGATTCAGAATCTGCCCCAACCATTGAGCCAGAAGCGAAGGCCAAAGCGCCGGGAAGTCCCCAAATCCCCTTTGTCTTGCCCAACAAGCCGGACGAGACTG
>PBVL01000119.1 GCA_002728675.1 Gammaproteobacteria bacterium | reverse complement strand
TGGCACCGACAACACGCCGGAATCGATTACCAATGCCCCATCAACACTCTGGGGATCAACATGAACAACCTACTGGCTTTACACATCTAGTAACTCATCGACTGGTAAAGGTCAGCGCTGGCCGAAGTCGCCATCGGCAATGAACTGAGCGCCCTTCTCCGCGATCATCACGGTGGGGGCGTTCGTATTGCCGCTCGTGATCATCGGCATCACCGAGGCGTCGATGACACGGAGTCCGTCGACGCCTCGCACGCACAGGCGATCGTTGACGACGGCCTGATCGTCGTTCCCCATGCGGCAGGTGCCGACCGGGTGGAAGATGGTCGTGCCAAGATCTCCCGCCGCGCGGCGAAGGTCATCTTCTGACCGGCAGCTTGGGCCCGGTAGCACTTCTGTCGGGCTGTACGGCTTCAGCGCGTCCGCGGCCATGATGCGGCGCGTGAACCTGAGCCCTTCGATCGCTACGGTCTGATCTTCCGCTGTCGCAAGATAGTTGAGCGTGATCGCCGGGTACGTGTCGGGATTGTTGTCCCGGATGCGCACATGGCCGCGGCTCGACGGACGCAGATTGCAGACGCTCGGCGTGATCGCGTTGTAGCGGTGCAGCGGTTCGCCAAACTTGTCGAGGGACAGCGGCTGCACGTGCCATTCGATGTTGGCACTCGGCTGCGAAGGATCGCTCTTTGCGAACGCGCCAAGCTGTGACGGCGGCATCGTCAGCGGGCCGCGCTTGAACGCGGCGTATTCGAGTCCCATGACCATCTTGCCCCAGAGGGAGTTGGCTCGCTGGTTGAGGGTCACGGTGTTCTCGACCTTGTAGATCGAGCGAATCTGCAGGTGGTCGTGCAGGTTTTCTCCGACCGGCAGATCGACTTTCACGTCGATGCCTTTCCTGCGCAGCAACTCGCCGGGCCCGATGCCGGAGAGCTGCATGATTTGCGGCGAACCAATGGAGCCGGTGGCGAGCAGTACCTCGCGCCTCGCTTCGATCGTCAGGCGTCCGCCTTTGACGATCGCTTCGAGGCCCGTCGCCCGCTGTTTGCCGTTGTCGCCGTCAGCCAGCGTCAGATTCTGGACGTGCGCTTCGGTCATGACCGTCAGATTGGGGCGGTTCATGGCGGGGCGGAGAAACGCCCGCGTTGCGCTCCAGCGTTCGCCCCTGCGCTGATTCATCTGGAAGTAGGAGCAGCCGAAGTTGTCACCCCGGTTGAACTCCTCGATGGTGGGGATGCCGCACTCGGCGGCGGCACGCTGCCAGACGTCCAGGATTTCCCAGTTGACCCGGCGCTCCTCGACGCGCAACTCGCCCCCAGCGCCGTGGAAGTCGTCCGCTCCGTGCTGGTAGTCCTCGGAGCGTTTGAAGAAGGGGAGCACCTCATCCCAGCCCCAACCGCGGTTGCCAAGCTGCGCCCAGTGGTCGTAGTCGCTTGCCTGCCCGCGCATGTAGACCATCGCGTTGATGGACGAGCACTCGCCCAGGACCTTGCCGCGCGCGTAGCCGATCGAGCGGCCGTTCAGGCCGGGCTCGGACTCCGTCTCGTAACACCAGTCGGTCCGGGGATTGCCGATCGTGTAGAGGTAGCCGACCGGAATATCGATCCAGAAATAGTTGTCCTTGCCGCCCGCTTCGAGGAGCAACACGCTCACGTCCGGGTTGGCGGACAGCCGGTTGGCGAGCACGCAGCCCGCCGTGCCGGCGCCCGCGATGACGTAGTCGAACGTCAGTGCGTTCACGGCTTCAGGCGTACTCGAAGTACGCGTTGGAGACGACAGTCTTGTCGCCGACCCGCGCGTCGAAAATGACGCGCCCGGCGCCTTCCTCCCAGGCGTTTACGGTCAGTTCGTCGCCGAGGAAGACGGGCGAGGAAAACCGTACCTTGATCTTCCTGAATCGCGCAGGGTCGGAGCCGCAGATCGTCTCGAGCAGCAGGTGTCCGCAGTGCCCGAAGGTGCACAGCCCGTGCAGGATCGGCTCATCGAAGCCGCCGAACTTTGCCGAGTCCGGATCGATGTGCAGCGGGTTGTAGTCGCCGGACAGGCGATAGATGTGCGCCTGGTTGTCGGGCACGGTCGCGGTTGCCGTGAAGTCGGGCGCGCGGTTCGGCACGTCGATCTTCGCGGAGTAGGTCTCGCCCGCACCTTCGAACGGCTCGATGTCGCCCAGTTCCTTGATGCCGCGTCGAAAAGAGCCGTTGACCATCTTGATGCAGACGTCGCCGTCCGCATCGGTCACCGTGCTTTCAGTCTCGACGAACCCCGCGCTCTTGCCGCGCGGGTGCACGCCGATCAGTCGGGAGCGCACCGACACCTCGCCCGACAGCGGCAAAGGCTTCACAAGTTCGAGGTAACGCTCCGCGTCGATGGTCAGCGGGCCCGGCGAGCCCGGAACGTGGTTGGCGTCCATGGGCGCTCCCGCGCCGCCCCAGCGAATCGAGAACGTAGGAAACACGGCAAAGTCGGGGTGGCCTTCGTAGACGAAACGCAGGTCTCGTGTGCCAATCCCAACGGCGTAGAGCAGCACGTCGCGCCGGTCGTATGAAATCGATACTGCATCTCCCCACGGGCCCGGTTCGTCTCCGGGCAGGGCGGCTTTGGCGTTGTAGGTGGGCATCATGGGTTCCTTATTGTTGTGGCAGCCAGCGCTGTTGCAGCCGATACGATTTCAGCCGGGCCAGGCAGGCGCGCGGCGCGTGTCAATTGCTGCGGTTCTTGATGAATGAGTTCTTGAGGAAAATCTTGCGGTCCCTGAATGTGAACAGGTCGCAGCCGTCCACCTCGACCCGCGAGCCGTCGGATCGCGTGCCGGTGAATGTCCATTCGGAGCAGCCGCGGTCGCCGGAAACGAAGTGGCGGTCATTGTGAAACGTCACGTCGGGCAGGTCCGTCCATACCTCGATGAACCGCGCCTGGACCGCTCTGGCGCCAATGAAGCGTGTGCCCCAGGGTTCGGCGCCGCCGCCCGTTTCGAATACGCAGTCGTCGGTCATCCACGCCATGATCGCGTCGATGTCGTGTGCGTTCCAGGCCGCGCTGTAGGCCCGCAAATCGGCGACGGAGATGCCGGGGTGCAGCGGTGTGACTTTGCTCATGTGTTTCCTCTTCGCATGAAGAGGTTCGCAAGTGCGGAGCCTTTGCGCAACGGCTCCGATTCTCCGGTCAGCACAAAGCCGCGGGATTCGTACAGTCTGCGCGCGGTGAGGTTCGTTTCCGTGACCGAGAGTTCGATCTGACCGCAGCCGGATGCTTCGAGAAAGCGCATGCCCTCGTCCAGCAATGCGCTGCCGAGCTTTTGCCCCCGGGCCGTGGGGGAGACCCACATGGCGCCAATGTGGCCGATGCCCCCGGCATCTTTCACTGCGGACATGAGGCCCTGGTCCGGTCGTGCAATGAACATGGCGGCAGCCGGGCTCGTGCCGAACCGTTCGGCGCTTGCCCGCCAGTCGTCTTCGGCGAGCAGCGCGGTCGACTCCGCGGTGGGTGAAAACGCGTCGGGCGACTCAGTCAGTGCGGCGAGGCGAAGCTCCCGCAGCAGTGCCCATTCGTCTGCCTGCAACTGGCTGATCATGGCTCGAACCGCGATGTCCACATCGCCTGGATCGGGTCCGTGTCCGCTGGATGCCCCGGGCGGGCGTTTCCTGGCCGGTCGTTGTACTCGTGATAGGCGGCGACAACCCGGCCGTCGCGGAGCTGACATGCTGACGGGTAGCCGATGTGCCAGTACTGGGGAACATGCGGTGGCGCAGCGCCGCCTTCGCGGATCGTGAATGTGTCTTCGGCGCGCCACGTCGTGCCGTCCGCGGACAGGGCGCCGCGCACGCCCCAGGGGGCCCGGCGGTAGCCGTACACCGCAAGCACGCGGCCGTCGGCGAGTTGCAGCGCGTCCGCCGGGAAGCCCCAGATCGGGGTCCGTTCGGGGCGGCTCCAGCTGGCACCGTCGTCATCTGAGTAGACCGACCAGAGATGGTCGACCCGACCCGGACGCGCCTGGGTCCGCATCAGACAGATCAGTCGCCCCGATGCGAGGCGGGTCATTGCCGGCTCGAAGAAGTCGAGGATGTGCGCCGCGTCGTAGCCGACGGTGGCCCAATATTCCCAGTTGTTGCCGCCGTCGTCCGAGCGCAGCGTGAGGCACCGAATCGTCTCACCCAGCTTGTTCGGCCATTCGCGCGTGATGCTGCCGTGGAGCGGCATGAGCAGGCCGCCGTCTGGCAACTCGATGATGTGACCCGCGCCGGAGCCGCCGACGATGTAGTGCCCCGTCCCGGAGTCAGCCATGGGCGCCGTGTTGACCGGAATGAAGTCGGACCAGGTTGTGCCTCCGTCCGTCGAGCGGCTCAGCCCGTATCCGGTTTGCCGCTTGAGACGCTCCCTGCGTCCGGGCGGAGGGCCGATGGTCTGATCCGAATGGTCCTTGAGTGCGGTGGGCGCCATGAACGAGCAGAGCCGCGAGTGCATCAGCAGGTCGCCGTTGCCAATCTGGGCGAACGCGCAGTCCCAGTTGCCGGTGTGTTCGGTCCATGGCTGGACCGCCATGGGTTCGCCCCAGGAGTCACCCGAGTCGTTCGAAAACATGACGCACGATTGACCGCTGTCGGCATGGACCGGGCCGCGTTCCTGGTTGAAGCCGAGCATCAGTCGGCCGTCGGCGAGCGTGACGATGCTGCCCTGGTTGACCGCATGATTGGGGTCCAACAGCGCGAGCCTGTGTTCCACATCCATGGTGCGTAGCTCTGGCGGGGGAGTGCGCGAGTCTACTCCGCGCGCGGCCGTGCCCGTGCGGATCGCCCGGTTTGCAGCGCGGGGCGAAGCCTCTATGCTTCCCGCGTCATTCAGGGAGCAGCCGATCATGGCCTATATCGAAGGGCGCGTTGTACACGACGCCGACGCGCACGTGATGGAGACGGGGGAGTGGTTCCGGATGCTCCTCGATGGCACTGTCGATGAACGGATCGACGCGCACTTCCGAGCCGGTTTTCGGGACGCGGACAGCGAGTTCTACGCGGAAATCGAGCGGCTGCAGAGCGATCCCGAACACCGGGCGAAAGACGCCGAGGAACTGATGGCGCGCAAGAATCACCACGCGATCGGCGCGTTCCTCAGGGAAGACCGACCTGCCGCGCTCGATCTGCTCGGGGTCAGCAGTCAGTTGCTCTTCACTTCCCGCGGCAACGTCCTGCTCGAATCGCTGGAACACGGCGACGATCTCGACCTTCTCTACGGTACGGCAAGCGCGTCGAACCGGGCGCAGGTCGAATACAGCAGGGTTGATTCGCGTCTGTTGCCGGTTGGCTATGTGCCGCTCGCGGATCTGGAGCGGGCGCCGGTGGCCGCCGCCGAAGCGATTCAGATGGGTTGCAGCGCGTTGCTCGTGCCGGCCGAGTGCCCGCGGCGGCACGCCACCAGCCACGTTGCGCTGGACAAGGTCTGGGCGCAGGCCCAGGAGGCGGGTACGCCGGTCCTGTTCCATGTTGGCGTCGCCGATCGGGTTCTGCCCAAGTCACACAAGGTCAACGGCCTGCCCGACGTGCCTGATTTCCACGGGGGTGACGAGAACTTCCGCTCGATTTCCTACATGTCGATCCCGTCGATGCCCATGCAGGCGCTGTCGCTCATGATTCTGGACGGCGTGCTGGAACGCTTCCCGCAACTCATGGTCGGGGTGATCGAGCTGGGCGCCGTGTGGGTTCCGGGCTTCATGCGCCAGCTCGACGCGGCGTTCGAGGCGTTTTCGCGGCACGAGGAACGGCTGCAGGACCTGAAACTCAAGCCGTCTGAGTACATCAACCGCCAGGTACGGGTGACGCCCTACCCGACGGAACCGACCGGCTGGATCATCGAGCAGGCGGGTGAAGACATCTGCATGTTTTCATCCGACTACCCCCACGTCGAAGGCGGACGTAACCCGTATGGTCGCTTCGAGCGGTCGACGGAGGGTTTGCCGGCTGAGGCGATCGACAAGTTCTACGAGGGCAACTTCGCGTCGCTGATGGGAAGTCAGTTGACGGTCTGATCCGGGTCTAGCCGAGCAGCAGGACGATGATGACCGGAATGAGCGGCAGCAGGTACAGATAGCCACGCTGCGCGTGCGCTTTCGGGGAGCCAGGCTGCTGCTCGAGGACCTGGTTGTAGTCCTTGATGGCGAGGTGACTGGCGCCGATCTCGCGATAGAGGCCGGCCCGGGCGTAGAGCGATTCGGTGTCCTCGGGTGCCAGTTCGATGACGCGCGTGTAGTCGCTGATTGCTTCGTCGTATCGCCTGGCTGCGCGATGCAGACCCGCGCGTGAGCGCCACGGATCGACGTTGCGAGGCGCCGATGCGAGCGCTTCGCCGTAATCCCGTACAGCCGCCTCCGGATCGCCGAGGCCTTCGTGCACGCGCGAGCGTGCGAAGTAGAGTTGCCCGGCACGGCTGGGATCCGCGAGCACGAGCGCCTGGTCGAGATCTGCGAGTGCCGGGACCGCTTCGTCCATCATCACCCGTGTCTGGGCACGGAACGCAAACGCGGTTGCGCTTCGCGGATTGAGGTGGATTGCGGCGGCGTAGTCCTTCAATGCGGCGGCGTGATCGCCGGTGAGGGCCCGCGCCTGGCCTCGCCACAGGAACGCCAGCACGTGGCTGGGGTCGGCGGTGAGTGCCTGCGCCTAGAGGGTGAACGCCGTATCGAACTCCTCCCGTTCCGCGGCCGCGCGGTCGAGACTCACGAACGATGCCGCGACGCCGGCAAGCTCCGCATCGAAGCATCGCGCCTCGGCGCCGAGGGCGGCATCGGCCGGTCCGGCACCGGATGTTGCGGGCG
The DNA here is from genome assembly GCA_002728675.1 of Gammaproteobacteria bacterium. Classification (GTDB taxonomy): domain Bacteria; phylum Pseudomonadota; class Gammaproteobacteria; order Pseudomonadales; family Azotimanducaceae. The sequence goes on along the minus strand of PBVL01000119.1, from coordinate 33,351 downwards.
GGCAGTCGCCTCACGCTGCGGTGCCAAACGTGATCAGCAGCGCCGCGAGAAGGGCAATGGGGCCGTGTCGGTCCACTCGCGTCTCTGGTGGTGAGATTCGTAATATCCATTATCAATAAGAAGGTTAAGATTCATTCTTAAAGTTAATTGTGTCAGGTCTGCGGTAGAGCGATCCGTGGCGCGGCAAGGTCTCCCGGAGGACGCATCCAGGCGCCATCCCCTTACCGGCAAGGTTGATATGCTTGTCGCCCCGAATTCCTCGAACTAATTACACAAACGGAGGCGTCATGGCCTGGGACTTCGCAACTGACAAGGAATACCAAACAACCCTGGATTGGGCGGATGAGTTCGTTCGCACAGAAGTCGAGCCGCTCGACATGGTGCTTGGCTCCGCGATGGAGTACCAGGATCCGGACTTCATCAAGCTCGTACGGCCGTTGCAGCAGAAGGTCAAGGACCGCGGTCTCTGGGCCTGCCACCTTGGTCCTGATCTGGGCGGCGAGGGTTACGGGCAGCTCAAACTTGCGCTGCTGAACGAAGTTCTCGGGCGCTCCCGGTTTGCGCCGATCGTCTTCGGATGTCAGGCGCCCGACACCGGCAACGCCGAGATTCTCGCGCACTATGGGAGCGACGAACTCAAAGAGAAGTATCTCCAGCCGTTGCTGAACGGCGAGCTTGCGTCGTGTTACTCGATGACGGAACCGACCGGTGGCGCAGACCCGACCGCGTTCAGGTGTGCGGCGGTGGAGGACGGTGATGAGTTCGTCATCAACGGCGAGAAGTGGTTTTCCTCGAACGCGCGGTATGCAAGCTTTCTCATCGTCATGACCGTGACCGACCCTGAAGCACCGCCTCACCAGCGCGCGACGATGTTTGTCGTGCCGACCGACACGCCGGGCGTGAACATCGTTCGCAACGTCGGAGTTGGGCAGGAGGGACCCGGCGAAGGATCCCACGGCTACATTCGCTACGAGAACGTCCGCATCCCCCGGGCGAACATGCTTGGCCCACGCGGTCAGGGTTTCGCGGTGGCGCAGACCCGTCTCGGCGGTGGCCGTATCCACCACGCGATGCGCACGATGGGCCAGATTCGCAAGGCGTTCGACATGATGTGTGAGCGTTCCCTGTCGCGTGAAACGAAAGGCGAACAGCTTGCCCAAAAACAGCTCGTGCAGGAGAAGATTGCCGACTCCTGGATCGAGATGGAGGCGTTCAGGCTCCTCGTGCTGCGCACCGCGTGGCGCATCGATGAGTACAACGACTACCTGAAGGTGCGCAAGGACATTGCGGCCATCAAGGCGCACATGCCGAAGGTGTACCACGACGTTGTGATGCGCTGTATTCAGGTGCACGGCGCCTTCGGCGTATCCAACGAGCTGCCGCTGACCGGCATGCTCATGGGGTCACTCACGATGGGCATCGCAGACGGCCCAACTGAGGTGCACAAGGTGACGGTGGCGCGCCAGGTGCTGCGCGACTACGAAGGGACGAACGATCTGTTCCCGAAGTACTCACTGCCAAATCGGCAGGCGGCCGCGCTCAATCGCTACGGCGACATGATCGAGCGCGAGGTGGAAAGCTGGTAGCGGCGGTCCGGTGGAGAGCCCGGCACGAGTCCGCGCTCTCCGGTCATGCGGGTCATCGGAGCGGGCCGACGTGCGTCCCGATCACACCTGCCTGCGCAAGCGCCTCGATCTCCGCGTCGGAATAGCCGACTGACTCCAGGACCTCCGCGTTGTGTTCGCCAATTTCGGGCGCGCAACGTGGCGGTACCTTGTCGATACCGTCGATCCAGATGGGGCTCGCGACGGTCTGTTCCCACTCCTCCCTCGGATCCGCGACGTCGACCATGACGTCGTTGGCACGCATCTGCGGATCGGTCAGGGCCTCGACGGTGCGCTGCACGTGGCCGTAGGTGATGCCGTGGGCGTCGAACCGGGCGCGCACGTCCTCGAGGGTCAGTGCGGCAATCGCGCTGTCGATGTAGGGCACGAAGTCCGCCATGTTGGAGAACGCGGTGCGCACGTCGGTGAAACGCGGGTCCTTCTTCAGTTCGGCAAGCCCGAGCGACGCGAGCAGAGGGCCGTACTCCTTCTCGTGATTCAGCACGTTCAGCATGAGGAAGCGGTCGTCCGCGGTGGTGTACACCTTGTTGAGATGGACCGCGTCCGGACGCTGCTGCGGATGGTGGATCGCCCACTTTGCTCCAGCGGCGGCTGCCTGGATGCTCATGCTGTGTGACCACGCGCCGTTGGCCAGCAGCGACGTGTGTACTTTGGAGCCCTGGCCCGTTTCCGAGCGGCGATAAAGCGCGGCCATGATCGCGGCGAACAGCGACATGGCCGTCGCATGATCGCCCATCCCAGGCGAGTTGCCGGCGGGGACGTTCTCGCTCGCCCGCACCCAGTCCTGCAATCCGGAGCGTCCCCACCAGGCGGTGGCGTCGAACGCGGTGCGCTCGGATTCGTCACCCCGTTCACCGTAGCCGGTGACGTGGGCGTAAATGAGGGTCGGTTTGAGCGACTTCAGTGTCTCGTACGACAGATCGAGGCGGTCGATGAGGGAGGTGCGGTAGTTCGTGAGGAAAATGTCGCAGTCGCGCACCAGACGTTCCAGTGCTTCGCGTCCTTCCGGGCGCTTCAGATCGATTGCGAGTCCTTTCTTGCTTCGTGCGTCCATCCGCCAGAAGTAGCTGGGATACACCGGCGCGAGCATGCGCAGTGGATCTCCGGTCAGGGGCTCGATCTTCACGACCGATGCACCAAAATCGGCCAGCACGGTCGCGGCGGCAGGGCCCGCGACATACGATCCACAGTCGATGACCTTGAGGCGGCTGAAAATCTCGTCGGGCACGGTTGTTCTCCTGCTGTCCTGTGCAACGGCTCGCGCCGGATTTGGCTGCCGATGGTAGCCGACGCACCCGCCGCGCGGCCAGCGAGGGGCGGTCCGGGGCTGGTGTAGACTCGTCGCAGGGGCCAATGGAGATGCACCGTGGACGAGAGCGCACTGCAACATCAGTTGACCGACGAGGAACGCGCGGCGTTCGAGCGGGACGGGTTTCTGCTCCTGCCGGGCGTCCTGTCGCAGGAGGACCTGCTGGACCTCATCGCCGCGGTGGATCGCGTCACGGCGGACGTCCGTGCGACACAGGGCATCGACCCCGGCAGGAAGGTGAACGAGCTGGATGTTGTCGGTCGGGAACCAGCGTTTCTGCCGCTCCTCGACCACCCGAAGGTCCTGCCGAAGGTGTGGGGGATTCTCGGCTGGCACATCCAGTTGTATCACTCACACATGATCATCAACCCGCCCCTTCCCGCCGGTTTCGAGCGGCCGGCCCGGCTTGGCTGGCATCAGGACAGCGGGCGGCTGAATCTCGAACTGGGTCCACGGCCCCAGCCCCGTGTCTCCCTCAAGGCGGCCTGGGTATTCACGGACATGTCCGAACCCGATCGCGGCAACCTGACAGTCATCCCGGGTAGTCATACCTGGGCCTCGCTCGATCTCCCCGAAGACGAGACGCTCGATCATCCGGACGCGCAGCCCATCTGTGCGAACGCGGGGGATGTCGTGTTGTTCGACCGGCGGATCTTTCACGCCGGTAACTACAACACGTCCGACATCACCCGGAAGATCCTGTTCATGGGGTACAGCTATCGCTGGTTGAAGCCCAGGGACAACATGACGGTCGGCCACCTGATGGATCAGTGTGACCCGATCCAGCAGCAACTGTTTGGCGCGTCGGTCAACGGCGGCTTCGGCTACACGTCGCCTGCCGATGAGGACGTGCCGCTGAAGGCGTGGTTGTCGGAGCGCCTCGGCGAAGGCGCGCTCGTCGAGTAAGGGGCGGGTAAGAGGACAACTGACAGGCTGGCCGATCAAGGCGCGGCGCTTCCCGCGGTTTAGTCGTCAGTTTGCGCCGCGCGCGAGTCGACCGCGCTGCACCGTATTCTCCGCGCGATGCAGATGCGGCGCGTCCACCATCTGCCCGCGGAACCTGAAGGCCATCCTGCCTTCGGCCTGAGCAACTTCGAACTCGGCGAGCAGGGTCTCGGCTTCCTCCAGTTCTTCGTCCGTCGGTGTGAACGCGGCGTTGACGACGGGGATCTGATCCGGGTGGATCGTGAGCTTGCCGGTGAACCCCATCCAGGCCGCGTGCTGTGACTCTTCCGCCAGTCCGTCGAGATCACGGATGTCAACGAACACAGCGTCGAGCGCCTCCGCGCCACCGGCTTTTGCCGAGAGCAGGGTCTGGACGCGGCAGAATCTGAAGACATCCAGGTACTCGCCGTTCGGGAGCCGGTTGCGCGGCGCGCCGATCGCGGCGGAGAGGTCCTCGCCTCCCCATGTGAGCATGGCGACACGCGGGCAGTCGGTGAACGTCGGCAGGTTGAGCCCCCCCGCCGGTGTTTCAGTCGCGACCAGCATAAGTTTGACGCCGCCGACCGGATGCCCGTGCCGGGCCTCCAGCCTGGTCAGGCGCGCATCGACTGCCTCGATGTCTGCCAGCGTGCTGACCTTTGGCATCAGCAGGGCATCGGGCGGCGAGACCATAAGTCCCTCGAGGTCCGCTTCGCCCCAGGGCGTATCCAGGGGATTGAAACGCACGATCCGCTCCTGGCGGCCGAAGTCCGCCTCCGCAAGCCATCCGCAGATGGTTTCCCGGGCGGCGTCCTTGAGGTCCGGCGTCACGGCGTCTTCGAGATCGAGAATCAGGCTGTCGGCGGCCGAAGCGAGTGCCTTGTTCAACATCTTCTCGTTGGCGCCCGGTACGAAGTGCAGGCTGCGTCGCAATCGGAAGTCGCTCATGCCGGCTGCCGCATCATCATGCCGCGACGTACGCAGGTGCACACGATTTCCCCGCGCTGGTTCGTCCCGATGTGTTTGAAGGTCACGATGCCACGGTCCGGCTTGCTGCGGCTCTCCCGTCGCTCGACGATCTCGGTGCTCACCGTGATCGTGTCGCCGATGAATACGGGATTGGGAAACTCCGTCTGGTCCATACCGAGGTTCCCCAGCGTGGTTCCGAGCGTCGTATCGGTGACGGACAGGCCGATGCACAGGCCAAGGGTGAACACGCTGTTGACCAGAATCTGCCCGTGCAGGGTGCTTTCGGCAAACTGGGCGTCCAGGTGCAGCGGCTGGGTGTTCCCCGTCAGGGTCGTGAACAGGAGGTTGTCGGTCTCGGTGACCGTGCGGGACGGTTGATGTTCGAACACCGCGCCGGGTTCGAGTTCTTCGAAATACTTGCCTGACACGCGCTGGCTCCCAACAGAAAAGGGCGCCAATAGTAGCTCAAGCATGAAGGGGCATTGCGTGGGCGGATGCAACGCCCGGATGGGGAGGAACGTCGGGTTTGTCGGCGCCGGTGACGACGACAGCTCCGCTCCGTCCCGCTCCCGTCGTCATATCTGCTCTGCGCTGGCGCGCCTCTGGCGCCGGCGCGTGTGAGACGCCGCGCACGCTGAGGGCCGCGGCCATTGGTTGAAGCGCCCCACTGTTTCCTGTGCCGGACCGGCGTATGCTGCGGCCACCTGGTCGCGTCCGCGCGGCCTGAACGCACGCTCAGGAGGCAGGCATGAACAACACGTTGACCACACGGCAGGGCGACATTGCGGGCGCGAGTGAAGGAGGGGTGCAGGTGTTTCGCGGCATTCCCTATGCGGCGCCGCCGACAGGCGCGAATCGCTGGTTGCCACCGCAGCCGCATCCTGCCTGGGACGGCGTGCGCGACGCGTCCGGATTCGGCGCGGAGGCGCCCCAGAATCCGAGTGCGCTGGACGGCATGCTGGGGACCACCGGGGAGCCGCCGACCCGGCACGAGGACTGTCTGTTTCTGAACGTCTGGACACCCGCCGCGGATACCTCGAAACGGCCGGTCATGTTCTGGATTCATGGTGGCGGGTTTACGATCGGCAGCGGCTCGGGCGCCGTCTACGACGGGCAGTATCTGGCCCGCGAAGGTGACGTTGTGGTCGTGACGATCAACTACCGGATGGGTGCGCTCGGCTTCATGAATCTTGCCGCCCTGACGGACGGGAAGATTCCCGCGACCGGCAACGAAGGATTGCTCGATCAGATTGCGGCGCTCGAATGGGTGCGGGACAACATTGCGGCCTTCGGCGGCGATCCAGGGAACGTGACGATCTTCGGCGAGAGTGCGGGCGGCATGTCGTGTGGCGCGCTCCTCGCCATGCCCGGGGCAACAGGGCTGTTCCACAAAGCGATTCCGCAGAGTGGCGCCTGCCATACGGCGATCACGATGGAGCAGGCACGTGCCGTGGCAGAGACGACCCTCGAACTCCTGGGGGTCGACGCCGGCGACGCTGATGCGCTCATGGCATTGCCGGAAACAGACCTGACAGCCGTACAGGCCAAGGTTGCAGAGGTTGCGGCAGCGCGAGGATTACCCGGGATGTCGTATCAGCCGGTGATCGATGGCATCGTGCTGCCGGCACGCCCCATTGAGCGCGTACGCGGCGGATCGGCCGCAGGCGTTGCGATCCTGGCCGGGTCGACCGCGAACGAGTGGAACCTGTTCTCCGGGATGGCACCGAGCGCGGAGATCGGGGAAGCCGATCTGGCGGCGCAGACCGAACGCATGTTCGAAGGTGGCGGTGCGGCCGGCGTTGCGGGGTACAGGAAGCAGCTCGGCAATGAGGCAACCGCGGGCGAATTGTCGAACGCGATGATGACCGACCGGGTCTTCAGGATGCCCGCGATCTACCTGCTGGAAGCCCAGGCCCAACACGATGAGAGGGTGTTCGCGTATCGGTTCGACTGGCAGTCGCCGCTCATGGGGGGCGCGCTCGGCGCCTGTCACGCCGTGGAACTCGGCTTCGTTTTCGGCACCTACGACAAGAACGGCGGTGAGAACTTCTTTGGCAAGGGAGAAGCGGCCGACGCCGTGTCCGACTTCACGCGTGCGGCCTGGATCAACTTTGCCCGCACGGGGAGCCCCGCGGGTGGGCTCGTCCCGGACTGGCCCGTGTACGGTGAGAGTCGGGCCACGATGATCATCGGGACCAATACGCGCGTGGAATCGGCACCCGACGAAGGGACCAGGCAAATGTGGCGCGAAGGGTCGGTTGGTGCGCTCTGAGCATCGCACGCTGTTGCGCTGAGGTGCTTGCGCGACGCGGAGCATGGTGCCAGTGGTCGGTGTGATCGGCCTGCGAGAAGACGATCGCGCAACCTGCATCTGGCAGCCAGGTCCGTCGCACTTCGCCGGCTCCGTTTGAGGCCGGCTTCACGGAAACAGCCGGGTGGAGCCGCCCTCGTTGCGCCTGCAGCGGTCGTCATGGCGCGATCATCGGCGCGCCCGGGTCGGATGTCCGCCTGAGCTTCTTCCATCCCATTCCGCTGAAGCCGCTACGCGGGCCGCCCGGATCGCGAAGCGCCGGGAGAGGATCCTCGCGGGCGAAGGTCCCAACGCGCGATCAGACACGAGGTCAGTAGCCGATCTGATCGTCCACCGCGTGCCCGCGGAACGGGATCAGCATTGCGCGTTCGAATGACATGACCTGGGTACCGTCCGCCTTCAGCCCGAGGGTCCGGATGCGCACGATGCCCTGCGTCGGGCGGGATTTGGACTCCCGCTTCTCCAGCACCTCGGACTCCGCGTACAGGGTGTCGCCAACGACGACAGGGGCCGTCAGGCGTACGTTGTCCCAGCCGAGGTTTGCGACGGTCTTCTGGCTGACGTCCGACACCGACATGCCGGTGACGATCGCGAGCGTCAGACACGAGTTGACGATGTTTTGCCCGAACTCACTCTGAGCGCCGTACTCCGCATCGAAGTGCAGAGGATGCTGGTTCATCGTCAGCAGCGTGAACCAGGTGTTGTCGGATTCCGAGATCGTGCGTCCGGGTCGGTGTTCGTAGATGTCTCCAACCCCGAAGTCCTCGAAGTAGCGACCGTAGGACTCCCTGTAGCGCTTCTCTCCGACCGGGATGCTCTTCGCGACCATTGTTGCTGCTCTCTTCGTTGATGGGCGGCGGGAGTGTACAACCGAGTCGGGAAGAGGGTCCTCTTCGGTTGCGTCCTGCGATGCCATCCAGGCTGCGGTCCGCACGAAATTGAGGCGTTCGGCCATGATTTCTGCGGTTCGCGAGGGGGCATTGAGGTAGACTTCGCGGCGTGAGAAAAAGCTTGCATGACCAGCTCCGGCGCGGCCTGATCCCGCTGCTCCTGCTGCTGCCGGTACCGGCCTCCGGGCACGGCGGCGTCGTGCTCGAAGACGACCTGTGCTTCATTCGAATTGGCTACTTCATCGCACACTTCAAGGTGTATCTGCCCGACACACGGGGTCACGAGGACTTCTGTGAGGACCTGCCGGAATCGGGTAACGGTGTGTTCGTCATGGAGTATCTGAACGACAAGCTGAACAACGTTCCGATCGAGTTCCGCATCATTCGCAACGTGACGAACATGGGGCGTTTCACCAACTGGGAAGACGTTTCTGCGATCGCCGACCTCGAAGCCGTGACCGTCCTGCATGCCGCGCCCCAAAGGCGCACCGACCTGTTCACGATCCTGTATCGGTTCGAGGGAGAGGGTGAGTACGTCGGGATCGTGCTGGTAGGGCCGGACGACGAAGGCAAGGTGCACCGGGCGGTGTTTCCGTTTGCGGTTGGTTATACCGACTACGGGTACTGGCCTTTCGTCATGCTTGCGCTCTTCGCCATTCAGTTGGTCTACCTGTGGTCGAGCGGATGGCTGGCCCGTCAGTTTGGGAGGAGCGGCTGATGCGTTCTGTGCTGTTGATGTTGTGTGTTGCGGTTTCGCTTGAGGCCGCGGGTGAAGTGGTTGTGGCAGGTCGTGAGGGACGTGTCAGCGCGACCGTGCTGACCGGGCTCGATGCGCTGCCCCTCAACACAATGCACAGTTGGCGTGTGCGGCTTGTCGACAGTGACGGTGAGCCGTTGTCCGGCGCGCGCGTGGAGGTTGGCGGCGGAATGCCGATGCACGACCACGGGTTGCCGACGGAACCCACCGCGACCGAGACGGAACCGGGCGAGTATCGGGTCGATGGCGTGCGCTTTCACATGCACGGTCACTGGGAACTCACGCTCGAAATTCGCGAGGGAGGCGGCTCCGGTGAGTCCGGCGACGTGGATACCGTGACCATCAAGTTCGAGCTGTGAAACCATGTGCGCGGGTCCTGATCCCGGCCGGAGCGCTGGCCCTGGGACTGGGGATCTTTCTGGGGTTCGGGACTGACCAGCAAAAGGCCGGCGCTTGGGACGTGGTGTCCCGCCCGTTCCTCGGACCGCCGGAAGTTGTCCCGTGGTCACCTCACGAGCGTGCATTGCTCGCGAGCCTGGCGCTCGACGGATTGCCGCCTGTGCCGAGTGACCCAAGCAATCGCTATTCAGGCAACCCCGCCGCCGCTGCCCTGGGGCATCGGCTGTTCTTCGATTCCCGCCTCAGCCTCACGGGGACCGTGAGCTGTTCGACCTGCCATAAGCCAGGTAAGGCATTTACGGACGGCCTGGCCAGGGGGCGCGGCATCGGGACGTCGAAACGCAACACCCGTTCGCTGCTCGGGGTCGCGCGCTCGACGTGGCAATACTGGGACGGGCGCCGCGACAGCCTGTGGGCGCAGGCCCTTTCGCCGGTCGAAGACCCGGCCGAGCACGGATTGGCGCGTACCGGATTCGTCGCGATCGTCGGGGCAGACCCCGGCTATCGAACGGCGTGGAACGGTGTCACGGGAGAGATTTTTCCGGACTTCTCGGACTCCGGGCGTTTTCCTCCGAACGCGTCTCCATTGATGGATTCCGCGGCACGTGCGGCGTGGGAGGCGATGGCGGCCGTGGATCGCGACCTCGTCAACGACACGTTCGCGGGTCTCGGGAAGGCGATCGCCGCCTACGAGGCGCTGCTGGAGCCGGGACCGGACGCGCTCGACGGCTATCTCGCGCGGGTTGCGGATGGCGATGACGGTGCGACTGACGAGTTTGGAGCGGAGGCAATTGCCGGGCTCAGGCTGTTCATCGGCAAAGGTCGCTGCCTCGAATGCCACAACGGCCCGTTGCTCACCAATAACGAGTTCCACAACACAGGCGTGCTCTCACCGCCCGGTGAACTGCCGGACCGGGGGCGCGTCGACGGTGTGCGTCTCGCCGCGGCGGACGTCTTCAACTGCCTCTCGGCGTTCAGTGACGATCACACATGCGGCGAACTGCGATTCCGCCGCACCGGAAAGACCGTCATTGGCGCAACACGGACGCCAACGCTTCGCGGCATCACCGCAACCGCCCCCTATATGCACAAAGGCCAGATCGAAACGCTGGCCGGTGTGGTTGAGCACTACAACCTGGCGGAGGAGGCCATGGTCGGGCACAACGAGGCAAAACCGCTCGGGCTGATTCCCAGAGAGTCGCGCCATCTGGTTGCGTTTCTTGAAACGCTGACGCCAGGCTTCGCGACTCCCCGGGGGTGGTTGCAGGCGCCGCCACCGTTTTCAGAGGGCGAAGACGGCGGGCCGCTTGTGGCGTCCGACGCGTGGGCGCGGGCGACGCCTCCAGGGGCGGACTCGGCCGCGGTGTATCTCCGGCTCACGAACCGGGGCGACGTCGACGTCGTTCTGACGGACGTCGACTCCCCGTTTGGTTCAGGGATGATCCACCACAGCAGCGAGGCGGACGGGATGGCTCGCATGCATCATGTCGATGCGTTGACGGTGCCGGCGAACGAGACGGTGCGGCTTGCTCCGGGCGGCCTGCACCTCATGCTGACTGGGTTGGAGGCAGCGCTGGTTGCCGGCCAGTCTTTCGAACTCCAGCTCTACGGCGATGACGTCGAGGCAACGGTCGTGGTGAATGTGCGAGAGCTGACCTTTGTACCGGAGTGACGGTACCGAAGTCGCGTTGCAGCGGCGCCGGGCAGGCCGGCCGCACCACCTCGACGCTTTCCTCGGCCCCTTGATACGATGCGCGCTCGTTCGCCCCGTTGGGTACCTGCCATGAACCTCGCACGAACCCTGCTCGCCCCAGGACTGTTGGCCCTGTCCGCTTATGGATTCGCCGACTGGGAACTCGATTCAGACGCGTCGAGCGTGAGTTTCGTTTCCGTCAAGAACGCGGCGGTCGCCGAGTCGCATTACTTCACCGGGCTCACGGGCCGCGTCAGCAAAGCCGGCAACGCGACACTTGCGTTGAACATGACGGCCTTCGAGACGCTGATTCCGATCCGCAACGAACGGATGGTGGAGCATCTCTTCGAGTCCGCACGCTTCCCGCTGGCGACGTTCACCGTCGATGTGCCGATCGCCGAACTGCTGAAAATGAAACGAGGCGCTTCGGCACAGCGTGATCTCAGCGGGACCCTGGCCCTGCACGGGGCGACCGCCGACCTGACGGCGACGGTCATCGTCACGCGCGTGGGCAGGAACGCGTTTGCCGTCGCCTCGCAGCGCCCCGTGATCGTGAGCGCGGCCCAGTTCAACCTTGCGGGCGGCCTCGAGACGCTGCGTGAAATCGCCGGGCTCGTGTCCATCGCGCCCTCGGTACCCGTGTCTTTTTCGCTGGTCTTTCGTCGCTGACCGGCATCAGCTTCCAGGGGGCCCCGAGGTCCTTGCAACACACCGCAACATCAATACACACAGAGTGGAGAGTTTCATGATCGAGGAATACAGCATCGAGCTGAAGGAAAGCCAGCATCAGTACCTGCAGGAGATGATCGAGAAATACGGTATCGAGGACCTCTCCAAGGCGATTCGCATCCTGGTCGACTACGCGACTGAAGAGAAAGAGCTCGAAACGAAGATCTGGGAAGACGAGCGCTGTCTGCACTGCGACTGATGCGTCATGTCGTTCGCTGATACCCCGCACGCGCTTGCGAACGGCACCGAGGGCATTTGCCTCGCGGTACCGACGCGCACGCCGGCGTCCTTTCAGGACGTCATCAAGGGTGCCGACGCGGCCGAGGGCGTGTTGGACGCGCAGTTGTTCCTGCCACCCGGGGCGGGACCCTGGCCGGTGGTGACAGTTGTCCCCGGCAGCCTGGGGGTCGCACTATCGCACTTGGCCAAAGCCGACTTCCTGACGGACGCGGGGATTGCGACGCTTGTCATTGACCCTTTCGGCCGCAGGGGTGTGACGTCGACAGTCTCCAACCAGGCGCAATACTCCTTTGCGGCCAGCGCGTGGGATGTCCTTGCCGCATCGTCGTTTCTGGCCGAGCGCCCCGAGGTCGACGTCGAGCGAATCGGTGCACAGGGTCACAGCCGGGGCGGCAGCGCCGTTCTGATGGCGGCGACGCTGCAGCATCTCGTCGCAGGTGCTCCCAAACTGCGCGGCGTCTACGCTGCGTATCCCTGGTCGGGCCATCAGTTTCTGAATCCGCGCGTTGGTGGCACGGCGGTCCGCTCGGTGATTGGCGACGCTGACGAGTGGTGTTCGCCGCCACAGGTGCAGGCGCACATGCATGCGATGCGTCTCCTCGGCGAGGACGCAACATTCAAACTGTTTGCGGGCGCGCAGCACAGCTTCGACCGGGACACGGCTGTGGAGCTGATCGAGGTCGCCGCCGTGGCGCCCGGTGCGCCAACGGCGTACGTGACCGACGAGGGTGCCTTCATTCATCCGTTGGCGGACGCGCCCGACCCTGCAATCACCGAACGCGATCTGATGATCTACGGCATGAAGTCCGGCGCCGGCCGCAAGGGCGCGCGCATCGGCAGTGCCCCGGGTGAGGCTGAACAATTCCACGACGACATGATGGCGTTCTGGAAGCGGGTGTTGGCTGTTTGATCGCGAAGGCGCTGCTTGCTCTGGGTACGGTGGCCCTCGCCCAGTGCCTGAACCCTTCAGCGTGGGCAGATCCGGTGGACGCGCAGCGTCTCGTCGATGTCGACTCGGAACCGGGGGCCTGGATTGCGCACGGTCGCAACTACGCCGAAGACCCCGAAAGTCCGCTCACTTCGATTCACCCGGGGAACGTAGCGGAGCTCGGCCTCGCCTGGTACTTCGATACGGAGACCACGCGCGGACTCGAGGCGACGCCGCTCGTCTTTGACGGCGTCATGGTGTTCACGACCAGTTGGAGCCAGGTCTTTGCGCTCGATCCGGTAACGGGTGAACAGCTCTGGCACTACGACCCAGAGGTGCCCCGGTCCTGGGGCGTCAACGCATGCTGTGACGTTGTGAACCGGGGAGTCGCGGCCTGGGGCGACAATGTGTACGTCGGCACGCTGGACGGTCGACTCGTGGCGCTCGACCGCAACAGCGGTGCCGTGCGATGGAGCGTGCTGACGATCGATCGTGCACGGCCCTACACGATCACCGGCGCTCCCAGAGTTGCGAANGGCAAGGTGTTCATTGGCAACGGCGGTGCGGAGTACGGCGTGCGCGGCTACGNNTCAGCCTACGATGCAGCAACGGGTGCGCTCGTGTGGCGCTTCCATACGGTCCCGGGGAATCCGGCCAAACCGTTCGAGTCCGGGACGATGGCAATGGCCGCCAAGACCTGGACGGGAGACGTGTACTGGAAGGTGGGCGGTGGTGGCACCGTCTGGGACTCGATGGCCTACGACCCTGATCTGAACTATCTCTATATCGGGGTGGGCAACGGCTCTCCCTGGAACCGTTGGGTGCGCAGTCCGGGTGGNGGGGACAATCTCTTTTTGTCTTCGATCGTGGCGCTGAATGCCGACACCGGGGAGTACGTCTGGCACTACCAGACGACGCCGGGCGACACGTGGGACTACACCGCAACGCAACACATGATCCTTGCGGAACTCGAAATCGACGGCGTGCAGCGCGATGTCATCATGCAGGCGCCCAAGAACGGGTTCTTCTACGTCATCGATCGACGCACTGGCGAACTGATCTCGGCTGATAACTACGTGCCGGTGTCCTGGGCGACCCACGTCGACCCGGCGTCGGGGCGACCGGTCGAGTCGGCCACCGCTGATCACTCGGTTGACGGGCAGACGGTTGCGCCGGCCGCCCTCGGTGGCCACAACTGGCAGCCAATGGCGTTCAATCGGGANGCGGGNCTCGTCTACATTCCCGCGCTGGACCTGTTCCAGAGCTACAGCACGGCCGACACGTTCGAGTATCAGGCGCCGCCCAACTGGAACCTTGGTCAGGCTGATCCGATGAGCGATAAGNGCGCCACGTTCACGGGGATGCCGCGCGGCCTGATGGAAGCGCTCATCCGCAANNTGACGCGCGGCAGACTGATCGCCTGGGATCCGGTTGCCCGCGAGGAGCGCTGGCGGGTGGAGCACTCGCAACTGTGGAATGGTGGGTTGCTGACGACTGCNTCAGGCCTCGTATTCCAGGGCACCGGNGACCGCCGGCTTNTTGCCTACGACGCTGCAACCGGGCAGACCCTGTGGGAGGCTCCGACCGGCACGGGCGTTGTTGCGCCCCCCATCACATACCAGATCGATGGGGTGCAGTATGTCGCGGTCCTGGCCGGCTGGGGCGGAGTGGCGGGGCTTGTTCTCCCGCAGTCCGAGGTGAGCAACGGCACGAGNCGCATGCTCGTTTACAGGCTGGGAGGTACTGCAGATCACCCGATTGACCCCGTCCCCCTGCGGCTCGCGAAGGCGCCACTGCCCGTCTCCGGTGACGATGAATCAGTTGCGCGTGGTGAGCGTCTCTACGGTGCGCATTGTTCGCGATGCCACGGCCTGATGTTTGGCCACGGCGGCGTNGTGAAGGACTTGCGCTACGTCACTGAGGCAACTCACGGGATTTTCGATGACATTGTGCTGCGCGGCGTCTACAGCGGTGTTGGCATGGTGAGCTTCGGGGATGTGCTGAACGAGGACGACTCTCGGGACATCCAGAGCTACGTGCTCCAGGCTGCGAACGAGACCTGGGACGCACAGCAGTCCGAAGGCAGCGCCTGGACCGGATTCGTGGAGGGCGTCTACGAGGTCCTGAGCGGCATCGTCGCGTGGGGCGCGCGCCCGGTCAGCGAGTAAGGCGCACNACGAACAGGCCCCGCTNGACGTCGCTCACGAGGATCAGGCCGGACTCGAACNAGGGGTAAACGCGCCCAGGCGCCCGCGAAGTCCACCGCATCCGAGTCGGGATGGGTGTCCAGGAAAGCCACTTCGTTCAGCTGCAGGACGTTGCACGGATCGAACTCCAGGACCCGCAGGCCGGAGGTGTAGTTGNCCTGGTACAGCNGGTTCCCGTGGNCATACAGGTTGTGGTCGNTCGATGGCGTCGCGGCCCGGTGGTCGCCGTGGTACTCGGGCGTGTCGAGGTCCGTTACGTCGATCACCACCGTGCGCGTGCTGACACCGAAGTCCAACTCATCGAGTTCATCACCCACGAACGCGAACCGGTGATTCTCTGTCAGCCAGGCCTGATGCACGAAGCCAAGGTCCGGGTACTCGATGCTGGCGAGGGTGACCGAACCCGGCTTTGAGGTCACGTCCACGATCGAGAAGTGGTCGCTGTCCGAGTTGATGCAGATTTCACTTCCCTGGTGATCCGGGTCGGGACCGGCGTAGTTCACGCACTGGGTGTCGTGGGTGTGTCCCTCCGAATGGCAGCCGGCGAAGAGCGGGTTGGTCGGCTGACTGAGGTCGATCATGTGCAGGGCTTCATCACACGTGTCCGAGCCGACGACGTAGGCAAACCCGGTGTCTTCGTTGATGGCGATGTTGTGCGCGTTGCCAAACTCCTCGTAGACGTGATCGGGCAGGAAGGTCTCGCCCGTGACTCCCCGCAAACGCGTCAGGTCGAACACGGCAAGCCCGTGGGCGCCTGCAGCATCGGCAACGATATAGGCGTGGTTGGCGTGGACCTTGATGTCCCGCCAGATCGAGGTTGTCGTTTGCGTGGGCAGGTGCCCCGCGACCCGCAGCGGCGTTGTCAGCGCCACGAAGGTGACCCCGTTGTCGAGGCCCATGAGGGCATATTCGGTGCCGTCCGCTGGATCGGTCCAGCCCCAGATGTCGTTGCCCTCGTTGCCGCCCAGGGCGGTTGGTGTGAGCCACATGACGAGTTCGGCGCCGTCACAGTCGAACTCGGTGCCATGCAGCGCGCAGCCATCGGCGGGGGTTCTGTTTGCGGGGACGGTCGGCTGATCGCTCGTCGGGACGGGTGCGCCGCCGCTGCTTCCACGACTGCCGCCGCAGGCGGCGAGGGTCAGCACGACCAGCGACAGCGCCAGCCGNGTCCAGGTNATGGTCAGGTCTTCCTGCACGATGCTCNGGTGAGTGAGATCCGTTNCCCGGGTGCGTCGTTCGCGTCGAATGTGANACGCAAACGGGCGATTGGCGTANNCTGACAGGGTCTTGAAGGAGCAGCAGATGGCCAAAACAGCGATTGTCATTGGAGTGGGCCCGNATCGGGGATTGGGCGGGCAGCTCTGCCGGCGCTTTGCCGCGGAGGGGCTGCACGTCCTCATCGCGGGACGCACGCAGGCGAGCCTGGACACGCTGGCGAGCGCGATTGCGGCCGATGGCGGCAGAGCAGAGGCGGTCGTTTGCGATGCGACGAGCGAATCCGACGTGGTTGCACTGTTCGATCGCGCGGGCGACGAGCTTTCGGTTGCGGTCTACAACGCTGGCAACAACACGCCGGGCAAGATCGCCGAGATGGACGCCGACTACTTCGAAGCGAGCTGGCGCGTCTGCTGTTTCGGGGGATTTCTCTTCGGCCGTGAGGCCGTGCGCCGGTTCCTCGCGAACGAGGATCCGGACTCGGACCACAACGAGAGCCGTGGGACGCTGCTTTTTACGGGAGCGAGCGCAAGTCTTCGCGGGCGCGCAAACTTTGGCGCCTTCAACTCATCGAAAGGTGCGCTGCGCAACCTCGCGCAGGCCATGGCCAAGGAATACGGCGCGGACGGTATTCACGTTGGCCACGTCGTGGTCGACGGCCCGATCGGCGGCGACAAGATCATCGAGGGGTTCCCACAGTACGCCGAGAAGTTGGGCGACGCGGGCATGATCGGCATCGAAGGGATCGTCGACGGGTACGTGTACCTCTATCGGCAACCGCGGAACGCGTGGGCGTTCGAACTCGACGTGAGGACATCCGTCGAGCGTTGGTAGCGGGATCGCTGTGCCGCAATGTTCGCCTTGCGTGCCCCGATGACGCCGGATGACCCCACTGGTGCATGTGTCAGTTGCGGGGTGGTTCGAGGGCACTGATGACGGCGGCATGCAGCGCCCTGAGGTGTCCGTTGTGAATACGCGCACCGAAGTTCCACCAGATACCCCGGGAGAAGCCGTCACCGGTATCCACCCGCGTCACGAGCATGAGCTTGCGCGCAGGGTCGAGCCAGATTTTCTGACCGCCTGCGCCGGTCGCCATGACGACGCCGTCCGGCATCAGCCACCAGAGGTATCCGTAGCCGACACCTTCGCCACGCACGCCTTCCGAGTAGGCGGTGAAGCTGCGGCGCAACCAGGATCGTGGGATGACCTCGCGGCCGTTCCACATGCCCTCGTTCAGCACCAGCCAACCGAACCGTGCGGTGTCCCGCCCGGATAGCCAGAATCGATACGCCGGGAAGATGGACGATCGCGGGGCGTGTTCGTAGCGTACGGTCGTCGCGGAAACGTCCTGCATGCCGGTCGGCCGGGCGATCCATTCCCGGAACGCCTCGTTCAAGGTCAGGCCTGTCAGTTGCTCGAAGATGCCGCCAAGCGCGTTGAAGCTCCAGTTGTTGTAGTAGAACGCTTCGCCCGGTGCATGGCTCGCGCGGGCCGGAGCGGCCTCGCCGTCGTCGTTGACCGACGGGTGATAGATCCCGGAGCGGGAGGCGAGCAAATCGTGCAGGGTTGCGCCGCGCTCTGTTTCGGTCAGCGGCAGGTGGACCTCGTCGATACCAAGCCAAGCCAGCGTTGCCGTCAGATCGATAAGGCCTTTTGCCTCGGCGATGCCGTAGAGCATCCCGACGATGCTCTTGCGCACGGAATGCAGACTCGTGACGCGCGTCGTCTCACCCCACTCGGCGATGAGTTCGCTGTCTCTGATGACGATCACCGACGTGGCGCCGGCTGTTTCCAGTTCAGCGCGCCTGTCGACCAGAAGGGCACGCAGCGAGACGTCGTTGGCGGTCGGCGGAAGACCGCGGCCGTGGATCAGGTCCGTGTGCTGCAGGTAGATCGCGCCGGCAAGCGCCAGCAGGACGGCAGCAACGATGGTCCAGCGTTTCAAGGCGCTTCCCGTTTTAGCCTCGTGCCCGATGAGCCGGACGATACCAAGTCGACGTCGTCGGGGGGCTGAAGGACCCGCGGTGGAGGTGCTTGTTGGCGCGCCCGAGAGGATTTGAACCTCTGACCTTTGGCTCCGGAGGCCAACGCTCTATCCAGCTGAGCTACGGGCGCTCGAGGGGCTCCTATCTTATCGGATTGGCTGTGAATGTATAGCGTGGCCCGGGGAAACGGGCAGGTCCGCGTCAGTTCCGAGAGACGTGCAGGATCGGGTCATCGTCATCGTAGTTGTCCAGCGTGAACTGGATCTCGGAACGGATGTCCGCCGGGCTCCGGCCGCTTGCGGCGTACATCTTCAGGACCTCCCAGATGAGCGCCTGGCCGTACATGTCCGCGTCCACGTTCTGTTCTGCCGCGCGGGCAACGCCCGCGCTGAAATCTTCCTGAGCCAACTGATAGGCGCCCATGTGCCGCTCCTCCCGTATGTGCACGGAGAGGGTAGGAGCCTCTGCCGTTCAGTCGGTTGATCCCGGTCAACGTTTAAGGTCTAGTGTTTGGCACTGATCAGGGGGCATTCACATGACGACGGTAGAAACGCCGCTTGGGACCGTGCAGGGCATGGAACGGCGGGGCAGCCACATCTTCCTGGGTATTCGCTACGCACAGCCGCCGGTTGGTGACCTGAGGTTCCGCCCGCCCGTGGCCGTTTCGCGCTGGGCCGGTGCGTACGACGCGACGCAGTTCGGAGCGTCCGCACCGCAACCGCCGCCGGCAGCCGATGGGCCGATGGCGGGTCCTCCCGAGCCGACCGACGAAGACTGTCTGTTCCTGAACGTCTTCACGCCGTCGCCGGACGGCGGCAGGCGGCCGGTGCTGTTCTGGATTCATGGCGGTGGGTACGTCAGTGGATCGGGGCGTGCCTACAACGGGTCGGTGTTTGTGCGTGAGCACGACGTGGTCGTGGTCACGATCAACTACCGCATGGGCCCCCTCGGCTTCATGCACGTTGGCCACCTCGAGGACGGGTTGGATGAGTCGGTGAATACGGGCATCCTGGATCAGATCTGCGCCCTCGAG
Organism: Gammaproteobacteria bacterium; assembly: GCA_002728675.1. Lineage (GTDB taxonomy): Bacteria > Pseudomonadota > Gammaproteobacteria > Pseudomonadales > Azotimanducaceae. The sequence goes on along the minus strand of PBVL01000119.1, from coordinate 14,137 downwards.
TGGACGCGCGACAACATTGCCGCGTTCGGCGGCGACCCTGACAACGTCACGATCTTCGGCGAATCCGCGGGAGGCACCTCGACCGCCATGCTGGTGGGCAGTCCGCGCGCCGAAGGGCTCTTTCACAAGGCGATCGTCCACAGTCCGCATGTTGATCTCATTCCGGTGGGTCAGGGGCATATCGATTTCACGAATCGTTGCATCGAGCGACTCGGCGGTGACCCGGCGAGCAACGGCATGGATACCCTGCGCGGCGCGTCGCTCGAAGCACTGCAGGCGCTCTACGGTCCTGACCCGGACAAGCCCGGCGCTCCGGGGCTCGCGCTGCGTAAACCTGAAGACGTCGGCTTCTCGCCCGCAATTGATGGCGGTCTGATACCGCGACCGGTTGCCGAGACAGTGAGGCAACGAGGGGCCGCCGGGGTTCCGATGATGGGCGGCGGCTGCCGCCACGAGGGCACGCTGTTCGCTCAGATTGTGGGGACCGCGGACTATTCCGAAGACGAGGCCATTGCGCTCATCGAGCGCGAAGGGTTCGACGGGCGCGCGCTGCTCGACGTCTATGAAGGGTTCAGCCCTGGCGCATCTCCGCGGGAGAAGCTGGTGTACGCCCTGACCGACACGATGTTCCGCAACTCCATGGTGCGGATTCTGGACGCAGCGGCTGAGGCCGGCAGTCCTGTGTGGTCCTGGATGTGCACCTGGGAGTCGGACGCGTTCGGCGGGCATCTGCGCGCCACCCATGCGATGGAGCTGCCGTTCCTGTGGAACTGGGGTGACGGCAAGGGCGGTTTTTCGCCGATGGCGGGAAGCGGCGCGCCACGCGACTCGCTCGGAACAGCGATGCGTGCCTGGTGGGCAACCTTCGCCCGGGACGGTCGCCCCTCGGCGCCGTCCGCGCCGGACTGGCCGGCGTATTCGACCGGCGATCGGCAGGTGATGCTGCTCGACGCCGAATGCCGTGTCGAGGCCGGACTGGATGACGCCGTGCGCCAGTACTGGTTCGGCAACTGAGGCGGTCACCGCAGCACCTGTCGGCGTCCTGTATTCTCTGGGCCTCGAACTGAAGGAGACTCCCGTGCCCGGATTGCCTGCCGCCGACCCCGCTGAGCTTGGTTTCGACGCTGATCGACTGGCCCGTATCGGCCCCGCGATGCAGCGCTACATCGATGACGGCAAGGTGCCGAACCTCCTCACGCTGGTCGCACGACACGGCAAGGTGGCGTGGTTCGACGCGCGCGGTCGTCTCGATGTGGACGAACACGCCCCCGCCGACGAAAACACGCTGTTCCGGATGTACTCGAACACCAAGCCGATTGCCGGAACGGCGATCATGGTCCTGTTCGAAGAAGGGAAGCTCACTCCGGACGACTCGATCGGTCGCTACCTGCCGGCGTACAAAAAACTGCGCGTGCAGACGGCGGACCCGGCCGTGACGGAGAAAGCGCACCGCGGCATCACGATTCGCGACTGTCTGACGAACACGACCGGCCTTGCGACGCCGGCATCGGCGCCGCTTGCGTGGCGCCAACAGTACAGCGATGTCTTCGAAACCCTGGGCTGGACCGGCCGCGGTGACACGGGCGGCGCGACCGTACGCCAGCGCGTGGACGCGTACGCCAAACTGCCGCTGTCCCATCAGCCCGGCACGTACTTCGGCTACCACATGGGCTACATGGCGGTGGGTGCGGTCATCGAGGAGGTCACAGGTCAATCACTGGAGTCGTTCTTCCGTGAGCGGATTTTCGATCCGCTGAAAATGGACGCGACCGGCTTTTTTGTGAGGGACGGTCAGGAGGCGAATCTCGGCTCGTGTTACGCACCGAGCGAGATTGACGGCGAGATGCGCCTCAACCGCGTCGAGACGGGACCGGACAGCGAGAAGGTCAAAGGGCCAAAGAACTTTTTTGCGGCAGGAGGGGACCGTGGCGGGGTCGTCTCGACGATCGGCGACTACACGCGCTTTGGGCAGATGCTGCTGAACGGCGGTGAACTCGACGGCGCGCGCATCATCGGCCGCAAGGCGGTTGAATACATGACGTCGAATCACACACCGGGACTCGATATCCCCATGACCGGACCGGGCTTCGGTTGGGGGCTCGGCGTGTCGGTGCACACGGGTGACGGCGGCTTCCCGCTGCTGCGCTCGGTGGGGAGTTACGGCTGGGGCGGTGCCGCCGGGACAACCTACTTTGGCGATCCGAAAGAGGGGATCGTTGCAGCGTGCTTCACGCAATTGCTGATGGCGGGCGCCATGCCCTACAACGATTACCAGGGCGAATTTCAACGGCTCGTCTATCACGCATTGAATTGATCACCAGTGAAGTGGAAGCGTTGTGAAACGGATAGCGGACGGGGTATCGAAGGCTCGTATCGACTCCTGTTTGCGCAGCGCCGGTGACGTTCGAAGACGAGAAGACTGAGAGATGGATTGTGGTTGATCGCGCGGCCAGCTTTGAAATCAGCAGCCGACAGAGCGTGCCCGTGCAGCGAGCGGGCGCGCTGTGAGCGGGGTTGCACACCCGGAGGCAAGGCCGATGTATCAAATCTACGGCGGTCCGGCGTCACCGTACTCGTTCAAGGTCAGGGCAGCGTTCCGCTACCTGCGCCTGCCGCACACCTGGACTGTTCCGATGGAGGGATTCACGGGTGAGGGGCGGCTGGGGGAAGGGGATCCAGGTTCGACTCTTGCACGGGCGGGCAAGGGGATCGTCCCGGTCGTGTGCTTCCCCGACGGTAGCTTCCGGGCAGACAGCACCCCAATGCTGTACCACCTGAGTGACCTTGTACCGGAGCGGACGCTGGTGCATCCGGACCCGGGCATCGCTTTCCTCTCGCACCTCATCGAAGACATGGCGGATGAGTATCTGCCGCTCCCGTTCTTCCACTTCCGGTGGACGATCGACGCCGACTGGTGCGGACGTCGACAGATGATCGGCTGGAACGGGGCAATGCCGGATAAGGACCTCGAGCCACTGGCGCGTGCTTTCACGGCCCGGCAACAGGCTCAGCTTGGGCCGGGCAGCCCGGAAGCGTCGACGCAGATGCGGCAGCAGTACGAAGCGTTCCTCATGGCGCTCGACGGTCAACTCCAGGAGTCACTTTTCTTCTTTGGCACACGCCCGTCGCTGGCTGAGTTGGGCCTGGCGGGCCAGCTCTCGCAGTACGCGGCTGACCCCTATGTGTCAGCGTTGCTCAAGCGCAGGTCCGCACGCGTATTCCAGTGGGAGCAATTGCTGGATGACATGTCAGGCGTCGAGGGCGACTGGGCGGAACCCGAAGCCTGCCTGACGACCGGTCTGAGTCGAGTGATCGGGAGCCTTGCTCCCGGTTACTTCTCCATGATGGCCCGCTTCAGGGATGCGGTTGGCCTGAAGGATCTCGACGATGCGGTGAACGGGATCCGCTACCGGGTGAAATGCCTGCTCGCGCTGAAATCCGAACTGGCGAATCTGAGCGCGCGGGACCGGGAAGCGATCCGGCCGACGCTCGAGGCGGCGGGCGCGTGGGAGCCCCTGCTGTTCGAGCAGGGGGAAGAGCGGTACGTATTGCCGATTGAGATGATCTGAGCGCGGACTCGCGGGCTCCGCAAGCACACCGTTGCGCATGACCGACCGGGCTCCATCGTGATTCCTGCGCGCGAGGCCGCTGCCTTCAGGGCAGGGCACGAGCCTCGTGAATCCCCCGGCGGCCAGGCCGAAGGGTCCGGTCCGCCGCTGCGTTATGCTCGACCGCTATCAACAGCAACAGGGCAAGATGATAGCAGACACAGTGGCGGTGGATCGGGACGCGCTTCAGGCTTTTACGACAAAGGTGTCACGGGAAGTCCTTGGCGGACTGAACTGCGCGCTGACATTTGTCGGGGATCAGCTCGGGCTCTTCAAGGCGATGGCAGAGCTTGGGCCAACGAACAGTGAGGCGTTGAGCGAACACCTTGGGTTGTCTGAACGCTGGGTACGTGAGTGGCTCTACCAGCAGGCCTGTACCCATCACATCGAGTACGATGAGTCGACGAGTACCTTTTCGCTCTCACCTGAGGCATCGATCGTGCTCGCGACCCCGGAGCATCCTGCCTACCTGGGAGGAATGCTTCACTCGGTGACGGCCATGTACGAAACGCTCGGTGATCTGCCCGAGAGCTTCCGGACCGGACTCGGGCAGAGCTACGACGACAAGGGGGAGTCCTGCGCCTGCGGCATCGAGCGCATGAGCAAAAAGTTTCAGTCTGACCATCTGGTGCCCGATCTGTTGCCGCGCCTTGATGGGATTGTTGGGAAGCTCGAAGCGGGCGCGCAGGTTGCGGACGTCGGCTGCGGTGCTGCGACCTCGACGGTCGCGATGGGCCGTGCATTCCCGGACAGCGCGTTCAGCGCGTACGACATTTCTGTCAACGCGTTGGCCCGTGCGAAGGGCAACATCGACGCCTCGGGCCTGAGCAACATCCGGCTATGCAATTCGGATCATGATCCCCTTCCTGAAGACGGCAGTCTCGATCTGGTCACGACGTTCGACGTCATTCATGACTCCACGCACCCCAGGGAACTGATCAGGGCAATCCGTCGTTCGCTCAGGGACGACGGGACCTGGCTGTGTGCGGACATCAGGGGTGGGTCGAGTTTCGAAGAGAACCTCAGGGAGAACCCTTTCGCGGGCATGGCCTATTCGTTTTCCGTTCTCGTGTGTATGTCATCGGGACTCTCGGTACCTGACGGAGCTGGCCTGGGCACGCTGGGGTTCCATGAGCAGAAGGCACGCGAGATGAGCGAGGCCGAAGGGTTCAGCCGGTTCAGGCTCGTTGAGTATGAAGGCGATCAGTTCAACGCCTTCTATGAAATCCGGCCGTAACTCACCGCGGGATGCGGCGTCTGGTCGCATCCCGCTGGCGGTTCCGACGTGCCTCGCGCGCAATGGAGGCTTGTCGGACGTGGAGGTTCGCGAATGAAACGTGCGTTGACGCTGCCCGCGTCCGCATCGCGGACGGTACGCCCGATTGGTGTCCGCGCGCGAATGCTCGCATTCCCGTTCGACGCACGCGCCGCGGACGGTGCGACCGCGGACACGGTCAGAAGCCGAACGACGAGAAAAGACGCATCAGCCACCAGAATGCGGCAATCATCAGGACGTACATCAACCACGCCAGCCCCGCTCGAAACCAGCTGAAATCGTTCAGGACGCGAATGGCGCCGGTGGTCAGAATCAGGGCCCAGACGCCGGCAATGTACCAACCCGCAATCACGATTCGGATGTCGATCTGGCCAGCCAGCATGACGTGGGCGAGGCTGGAGATCGCGGAGATCAGGCCTGGCCAGAAGAACGCGGTGCCGATGGTGACGATCGTATCCAGCATCGCACGCCTGCCGCCGAGGATGCGCGTAAAGGCGTGCAGCAGCCCGCCGAAGATGAACGCCGCAACCGGAATACCCAGAATCGCGGCCATCGCGATGGTGACCCCCACAATGGGCACAACATCTTCATTTGCGGTATCACCGCTGATGCCCTGCATCCCCTGGGTCAACGCCATGAAGAAGTAGCCGTAGACGGCGAGCACGTAGCGTCGCGTATCCAGTTCCCGGAGAAAGGTGAGCGGTGAGATGAGCAGTCTGAGGCTGTCGCCGATCAGATCGGCCGGCTGCTCGTTTGCTTCGGGGGGCGGATTATCGTCGGACACAGCCGGTTGCCTGAGTTGGGTCGCTGGCATACATTTCGAAGCCGAGTTTACGATGAATGGTGGCACCAATGGCCGACAGCCAGGCTCTCGACTTCGACCCGAACGCGCTTCGCGACAAATATCGGGCGGAACGTGACAAGCGTATTCGCGCGGAAGGCAACGAGCAGTACGTCGAGGTCGCGGGAGAGTTCGAGCACTTCGTCGAGGACCCGTATGTCGATTCCGTCGAGCGCGAACCGCTGAATGACGAGGTCGACGTCATCATCATCGGCGGCGGGTTCGGCGGACTCCTCGCGGGTGCCCGGCTCCGGGAAGCGGGTGTCCGGAACCTCCGCGTGATCGAGAAAGGGGGTGACTTCGGCGGGACCTGGTACTGGAACCGCTATCCCGGTGCGCAGTGCGACATCGAGTCCTACATCTATCTGCCGCTGCTCGAGGAAGTTGGCTACATACCGAAAGAGAAGTATTCGCACGCGCCGGAAATCCTCGCGCATTCGCGGGCGATCGGTGAGAAGTTCAACCTGTACGAGAATGCCTGCTTCCAGACGGAAGTCACCGGCATGACCTGGGACGAAGACGCCCTGCGCTGGGTGGTCACGACAAACCGGGGCGACTCCATGCGCGCGCGCTTTGTCTGCATGTCGAACGGTCCGCTCAACCGGCCGAAGCTCCCCGGTATCAAAGGCGTGGGTTCCTTCAAAGGCCACACGTTCCACACCAGTCGCTGGGACTACGACTACACCGGCGGCGATACGACGGGTGATCTGTCGAAGCTGGGCGACAAGCGAGTTGGCATCATCGGCACCGGCGCGACATCCGTGCAGTGTGTCCCCCACCTGTCGAAAGCGGCGAAGGAACTCTACGTGTTCCAACGCACCCCGTCGTCGATCGACGTGCGCGGCAACAGGCCCACCGACGGTGACTGGGCTGAGTCGCTCGAGCCGGGCTGGCAACAGCACCGTATGACGAACTTCAACGTCCTCGTGACCGGAGGCCAGCAGGAAGAGGACCTCGTCTCTGACGGCTGGACCGACATCATCCGTAATCTCGGCATGGCGGCCGCGCAGCGCAACAAGGACAGCGAGATGTCACCCGCGGAGATGGCCGAGCTCATGGAGACGGCCGACTTCGAGAAGATGAACCAGATCCGCTCGCGGGTTGATGAACTCGTGGAGGACGAAGCGACCGCTGAGGCGTTGAAGCCCTGGTACCGGCAGTTCTGCAAGCGACCCTGCTTCCATGACGACTACCTGCCGAGCTTCAACCGGCCGAACACCCATCTGATCGATACCGACGGCAAGGGCGTGCAGGAGATCACCGAGCACGGCGTCGTGGTCGACGGCACCGAATACGAGCTCGATTGCCTGATCTTCGCGACCGGCTTCGAAGTGGGCACCGCCTACACGCGACGCGCGGGCTACGATGTTGTTGGCAAGGGTGGGCTCACGCTCTCCGAGAAGTGGCAGGACGGGTTGCGCACGCTGCATGGCTTCCAGACCAACGGATTCCCCAACTGCTTCTTCATGGGCGTGACGCAGGGCGGTTTTACCGCCAACTTCCCGCACATGCTGAGCGAGCAGAGCCTGCACATCGCCTACATGGTGAGCGAGTGTATGGGCAGCAACGCGAACTGCATCGAAGCCTCGCGCGAAGGTGAGGACGGTTGGGTCGAGACGATCATGCAGATGGCCGTGTTCAATCAGTCGTTTCTCGAGTCCTGCACCCCGGGGTACTACAACAACGAAGGGAATCCCGGCGGCGGCAACTCGCTGCTCGGCAGTCAGTACGGCGGCGGTCCCGAGGCGTTCTTCAAGATCATTCGTGACTGGAGAGACGAAGGCGGCATGGAAGGCGTCGACATTTCCTGAGCGGAGGCGGCACGACCGTGGCGGATTCCCGTAGCGTCAGTTGGACCGATGACCTGAAACTCGCCGTCGGCAGGAAAACGCTTGGCGCCCCCGGCGCCCGGGCAGGTTCAGCTGCGGGTGGGCAGCGCAGGCATCTGCGGCTCCGACCTGCACTTCTACCGCGGCGACTTCGCCGCGCGTCCGGGGGTGACTCCCGGGCATGAGTTTGCGGGGACCGTGTCCGCGATCGGTCCGGACGTCGAACACGTGGTGGAAGGTGATCTCGTAGGCGTCGAACCGTTGCTCCGGTGCGGAACCTGCCGGTTCTGTCTCACGGGTGACTATCACGTCTGCGGCGAGCGTGGACTGCTCGGTGAGAACGAAGACGGCGGCATGAGTGAGTACGTGACGGTGCCCGCGATCACGGCATTCAAGGCTCCGGCGGGAGTCGAACGCCGAGCTTGCGGCGTTGGCAGAGCCGCTCGCCTGCTCGGTGCACGGCTTCGAGAAGGTCAATCTCAAAGGTCATGAGACGGTGTTCATCGTAGGTGCGGGAACGATCGGGCTGACCGCCCTCGTGGCCGCCAAAGCGTGGGGTGCGCATTCGATCATCCTCGCGCGGCATCCGCATCAGCAGGCGGCGGCGCGTGCGTTGGGGGCGGATGAGGTCTTGACCGATGACGACGCAGGCACGGCGCGCCTGAAGGAACTCCGGCACGCCCAGGCAATCGACTTGCCGTCGAAACGGAGGGAGGTCAGGGCGATACGCTGATGACCGCGCAATTGTCGGTCCGCCCGAGGGGCCGGTTGCTGCTGCTCGGAGTCTTCTCGGTGCCGACGGTGTCGGTCAATCCGCTGCACCTCGCGTGGCGTGAAGTGGAAATGGTCGGGTCGATGACCTATGCGGCGAGCGACGGTCATGCCGACTACGACATCGCGCTCAACATCCTTGCGAACCGACGGGACGTCGCCGACGCGCTCGTCACGCATCGATTCGGGCTCGATCAGGTGGGCGAAGCGTTTGCGGCCGCCGCTGACAAGTCGTCACAGTCGATCAAGGTGCATTTCAATCCCTGAGCCATCGTGTCGGCTCAAACGAGCTGACGAGACGTCTCGGCGATGAATCGCTTGACGCGCGTCCCGACGACCTGCGAAACCTGCTTCAGGTGCACTCCCGCGGCGCGCCCTGCCCGTAACTTGTCCGAACTGCCCTCGTGTGGGTCAGCCGGGCGAGAACGCAGGTTCTTCGAGCGCCGCCCGGTACGGGTCCATGTCGATCCCCGCGTAGCGCCTGGCCATATCCCCGATTGTCTGTTCGTTCCAGTATTCGTGACCAGGCGGCGGGATGTCGAAGAGGCACCGGTCGCTCGGACTGATACGGGTGATGGCCTCGGCCATGCGGGGGTGGTTGCCGACTTCCGGCCAGCCCTGACGGGCGATCCATGGCGCGTCTTCGCGGCGATAATCGAGCAGAACCATGAACCGGGAGCGACCCTCTCCGACCAGGTTCGTGCCCCGGTGGAACACATCGTACGAGTACATCAGCAGGGATCCCGCCGGTCCGGTTGCGAGTTGCTCCTGCTCCCGCCACCCTGCCTCTTCCCTGATTCTGTTGATGCCGAGGGGAATGTGATCGGTCAAATGCCGGGGCAGCACCGCGGTCGGCCCGTCTTCGGGTTCGACATCTGAGAGGAAGACGAACGTCGTGAGTTCCTTGTAGCGATGATCGGCCCTGGGCACGACCAGCGTGTGATTGCCGAAGTCCCGGTGGAACTGCTGGTCGTAGTCGATCGCGCCAGAGTACTTGGCCCAGAGTTCTCCCTTCGTGAACCGCACCCCCCACGCGTCGACGTCCAGTGCCCGCGCCGCGGCGTCGATCATGTCGGGGTAGAAGGCGAGCCGGTTCGTGTCCCAGTGTCCAAAAGGGAACTTCAGCAGAGAGAACTGGGTGGTCCCGTAGACCGGCCACCGTCCGGGGTCCGCGAAGTAGGCTTCGGGTGTCGGGTGATCCGCGCAGACCGCAGCCTGCGCTGCAGCAAGCGTTGCGTCGTCCAGGAAACCCGGGATGACCACGTAGCCCTCCTTGTGGTACTGCTCGAGATGTGCCTTGCTGATCTTCACGTGTTCGGCCCGGGGCTGCGAAATCCCTATGGTACGCTAGCGACAGCTTCCAATTGCCTCGGTGCCACGTGTGTTGACTTACGATCAGGTGTCTCACTTCAAGCGCGAAGGTTTCGTGGTTGTTCCGGACTTCTTTTCGTCCGACGAACTGGAGGCGCTGCGGGCGGAGATCGTCCGCATGCACGACGAGGGGCAGATGCGGAATGTCGCGACGCTCGAAGACCGAAAGACCCGGAACAACGACGCTCAGAATCTGCAGCTGATTCCGCTCGACACGCGCAGCGACCTGTTTCGCGCGCTTCCGTTTGCACCGAAGGTGATCGAGAGCGTGCGCTCGCTGCTGGGCGATCCGGTGGTCAAGATCCTCGATCAACTCTTCATGAAACCGGCGCACACCGGGCTGCCCACCAACTGGCACACGGACAACGCGTACTTCCGCATCAGTCAGCCTCTTGCGGGAACAGCGATGTGGGTTGCGATCGACGACGCGACGCGGGAGAACGGGACCCTCAAGGTCATTCCCCGGGTATTCGACACCCGCTTCGAGCATTTCCCGGATCCTCATTCCGACCATCACATCCGCATGGCCGCGGATGATGCGCAGGCCATTCACTGTGAGCTACCTGCGGGTGGTGTCGTGTTCTTCTGTTATGGCACGCCCCATGCGACCGGGCCAAACCTCACGGCACAGTCCCGCACTGGCGTAGGGCTGCATTTCCTCAACGCCAACTACGTCAATCGCGAAGGGGTCGCCCAGGAGGAGATCAACTGCGTTCAACTCACCGGGGCGGACGCCGACGGTGGTGAGTCCAAGTACGGGATGGACCTGCGCGGTACCTGGGAAGAGTCAGTTGAATCCGTTCTGCGTGGCGGTGGATAGGCGAAGAGGACGCCAGTTCCATACCGGGTTGTGCTGACGGAATGTGTGACTGATGGCCGGGAATCCACCAGAGATGGATGCCGAATACGAACAAAGGCTGTGGCGATGCTGCGGCACGGCATCGATGCCCCTCATCTGAGGGGGGAGTGCATCGGTCAACTTCAGACGACCTGCCGGGCGCAGAGTGATCTCATTCAGTCACCTCCCGCATCCCCGGCCACTCCAGCCAGTTGTTGCAGATCGCATCCGGGTAGGCGCGCTTGAATGCCTCGGGTCGCTCCGGCCGGGTCCGGAAGTAGACCATCAGTCTGGGGTCGGGGCCCATGACCCGGGTGCTTGAGTGGGGTGTGGCCCAGTGGACGATGATGGCATCGCCCGGCTTCACCTTGATCAGCGTCGGCTTCGGCCAATAGTGCCCATCGAAGCTCTGCGCCGCACCCCGTCTGTAAGCATCGCGCACCTTGCGCGGGTAATGCACCAGACCGTGCTCGTTGGGAACGTTGTCGTCGATCCGCTCCCAACCTGGCCCTTCGGGACCCAGCGGCCCGCCCTTTTCGCGCTGCCACTGGAAGAACTTCTCGATCCTCCGATGCGCGCCTTTCAGCAGGCCGAGGTTGCCGACGCCGGCCTGACGCTGGTCAGAAAGCGGCACCCCAACGAGGGCCGCGAAGTTCGCGATGTTCGTGTTCAGCTCCGGGTAGTATCGCGCGGTGCCGTTCGTGCTCGGGGTCTCGTGCCAGGCGCGCTCCTCGCCGTCGCTCAGCTTGCGGTCGACCGGTGGCGTGGACGTTGCGCCATTCCACAGGCCGTCCAGGTGCCCGCACCAGCCGTAGTTCGGCGTGTCAGCGTTCCGGTAGCCGGCCTCATTCACCTGGTCGTCATCCACGGATGGATAGAGGGCCGCAAGCTGGGCCCCCGCTGCCGGAGGAACATGACCGAGCAGGTCCGACATGATCGAGATGAGCGGAGTCTCATTGAAAAGGTCTACGAACTGGGGCTGTACGCCAGCGGCTGCGAGTTGGTTGACCGAGGGTTCGAGGTCCTCGAGTGTCTGTGCGGCGACCGCGCGCATTGCGGAGCCGCGCAAAGCCCCCATCGCCTCGTTCAAAGTGCGCCGTGCAGCGTTCACCCGATCCAGCGGCACGACGTCGCGAAGGATGAGAAACCCGTCCCGTGCGAGCCGCCGCTTTTCTTCGAGGGTAAGCCGTTCTCCCGTCATTTGGGCAGTGGCTGATAGATGCGCGTACGGAGCTCCGAGGCGTCACTGACGGAGTCTGGGTCGTTTTCGTACACGTCCCAGCCGCCAAACGTGCCGAATACAGACCCGTGCCCGTTGGCTTCCATCCACGCGCTCTGTTTCGACCAGGCCGCCCCAACCGCATGATACTCGCCTATGTGCAGCGCGGTGGCTGCCTGACCGCCCGGGAGCGGCTGGTAGAGGATGTCGCCGCCGTCCCCTTCGACTTCGCCGGCCGTGGGGATGCCGGCCGCGAGGTGCATGGTGCCATCGCTCATGTCGTGGTACCGGGCAAACTGCATGCCGGCGGGTTCCAGGCCTTTGCTGGCGAGATGGCCCATGATGCGCCCGTAGCTCTGGCCCAGCATGTCGCCGAACTTGTCGGGCGTGATCGTTGCCTCGATGACGAGGGCCGGTTGTTCTTCCAGCGTGACAACTTCAATACCGTCAGACATCGGAGGACTCCACGGTGTAGTTGGTGGGTTCGGTGAGCGCGGGCAAACCGTCCAGGCTCTTCATGTTGGAGGCAAGCTGGCTTGCGCGCATCTGCTCTGCCGATTTTGTGCTGACGTAGTTTGCGTAGGTGTTCCGGTCCCGTTCGAACGACATCATGGGCACACCCCAGCCGCATGAATCGGCGACACGCGCTACGTTCAGCAGGATGATTGCGCGGGTCCCGCGGCGGGGCGGGAACCGGTCGATCAGTTCGCTGAAACGCGGGTTGCTGCTTTCGATGACTTCGCCGGTGCCGTGCAGGCGGACGATGTTCGGTCGGTTGGAGAACGAACAGAACATCATGACGAAGCGACCGTTCTCCCTCAGGTGCGCGATGGTCTCGGCGCCGCTGCCGGTCAGGTCGAGGTAGGCAAGCGAGTGGTCGTCGAGAATCCGCAGGGTGTCGAGGCCCTTTGGCGAGCAGTTGATGAGGCCGTCGTCGGATCGGGGCGCGGTCGCAATGAAGAACATGTGCTGTTCGCGGATGAACGCCTTGAGCTCATCGTTGATGCTGTCGTAAAGAGTGGCCACGTCATGCTCCGGTTCGTCAGCGTTCCGCAACCGTACCGGTAAATGCCGGGGAGCTTCAAGGGAAGTCGGCACGGTGGCCGCCGCGCTGGCGCCGCGGCATCGGCATGGCTAACCTGTGTTCTGTCTCAGACGGCGCTTGTGCCGTTGGTACGGGGGGTTCTATGGGAATACTGGCCCTGAATGAAGTTGGGCGCGATGAAGTTGCCGTTGCTGGCGGCAAGGGCGCGAACCTCGGTGATCTGGTTCGCGCAGGATTCCCCGTCCGCCAGGGTTTGTCGTGTCGGCGGTCGTTTACCGAACCGCGCTCAAAGGTGCCGATCCCGACCCTTCCTCCGCGGAGGAGCATCTGCTGGGTTTCGAATTCGCAGAGACTGAGCTTGCCGCGATGGCGAAAGCGCACGAAGCGCTGCAGGCTCAGCGCGACCGAGCCGTCGTCTATGCGGTGCGTTCTTCGGCCACGGCCGAGGATCTTGGCGACGCAAGTTTTGCGGGGCAGCACGAGACATTCTACGAAGTTGGCTTTGGCGAGCTGGCTGATGCGATCCGCCGCTGCTGGTGTTCGCTCTGGTCGGAGCCGGCGGTCGCCTATCGCGACACCCAGGGCATTGCACATGCCGATGTCGCGATGGCGGTGGTCGTGCAGGAGATGGTCGCGTCGGAAGTCTCGGGCATCACATTCACGGCCAATCCGCTCACTGGATCGGGGGATGAGGTCGTGACGGATGCTGTGTGGGGGATGGGCAGCGCCATCGTCGACGGGCGTGTCGCGCCGGATCATTTCGTCGTCGCGCGGAATTCGGGTGACATCGTGACCGAACAGATTGCGACGAAGACGCGCATGGTGCGCGCCGGGGCGGCGGCAACGGAGTTGTCCGACGTACCTGAGTCGGAACGCCTGCGGGCGACCCTCGACCGTGAACAACTGGCCGAGGTCACGCGCTGGGCGCTGAAGTCGGAAGTGCACTTCGGCAAGCCGCAGGATCTCGAGTGGGCGTTCGCGGGTGGCCGCTACTTCATGCTGCAGTCGCGGCCGATCACGACCCTGGAGGCCGACGCGGAACTCGAGACGTCGACTCGGCTCGTGATCTACAAGCCGATTGCGGAAAACTTCACCGACCCCCTGCTGCCGCTGACCGAAGATCTGACGACGCTCGTGGTTCAGGGCGCCAACTTTTATCGTAGGCGGCTGTGTCAGGCGATCGCGCCGGTCTACGCGATCCTGCCCTTCAAGATAACCGACGATCAGGCGGCCGAGCTGCTGTACTGGGAAATGCCCCAGGATCTTGAACTGAAGATCCGCTGGCCCATGGTCCCCGTTTCGCTTGCTGTGGCCGCCGTTTTCTATCTGACATGGGGCT